>JBJFDE010000196.1:0-7307 GCA_051889855.1 Candidatus Cryptobacteroides sp.
TACTCCGATTCATTTCGTGCGCGGAAATCATGAGTATCGCGGAAACGCTGCTCTGAAATTGTATGACTATCTTGATTCTCCTACAGGACGTACCTGGTATGCCTTCTCTTATGGAGACTTCTATTTCCTCGTGCTGGATGGCGGGGAAGACAAGTGCGAGTCGGATGTAAGGAATCTTGATATCATGAGGACTGAGGATTATGTGGCAGAGGAATCTGAATGGCTGGCAAAAACCGTCGTAAGTCCGGAGTATGAAAATTCGAAAGTCAGGATTGCTTTCTGCCATATGCCTCCGTCACCAAAAGGCTGGTATGGAAATGCCATGGTCAGCAAATACCTTGTCCCGGCATTGAACGAGGCCGGGCTTGACCTTATGCTTTGCGGACATATCCACAAATTCAAGAATTATGACAAACAACAGACGGGTACATCATTCCCTGTGATATGCAATGCCAATCAGCAGCGCATGGATGTTGATGTATCCGAAAAAGAAATCCGCCTGGATTTTTTCAATGCAGACGGATTGAAATTAAGAAGTCTGGTCATCCCAGTCGGGAAGAACAGATAAGGGTCAGTCAGCGATGAGAATCTGGACACCAAGGTCCTCGATTTTCTTCCGCATGGTTGATGGAATGCCGGAATCGGTGACGATGATGTCGATATCCTCGACATTGCCGATTTTTCCGAAACCCCTGCGTCCGAACTTTGATGAATCGGCCAGGACAACAGTTTGAGTACAAGATTTCATCATGGCTGTAGTAAGGCTTGCCTCGGCAAGATTTGAACAGGTAATTCCCGTTTCAAGGTTGATGCCGTCACAGCCGATGAACAATTTGGAGCAGCTGACATTTACAAGACCGGCTTCGGTGTAGCTGCCTCGGACAGAAAGAGAGTTCTTATACATTTCGCCACCGAGCAACATCACTTTGACGTTCTCTTTTTCATTGAGGATCAATGCAATTCCCAGTGAAGGAGTCACGACATTGATCATGTTCACAGGTGTGAGGATTTCAGCGAAAGCCGTAACTGAGGAGCCGGAAGCAAGAATGATTGCATCGTCCGGGGTTATCAGTTCCTGGGCGGCCTGGGCAATGATGATTTTTTTGTCCCTGTTCTGGTTCGCCTTGACATCGACGCTGATGTCCATAACATGTGGTTTTACCGGTGATGCACTTCCGTGAGTGCGGATCAGGATGTTCTGGCTTTCCAGAATCCTCAGATCCTTTCTTATGGTAGCACCTGTAACACCAAGCTGTTCGGCAAGGTCCTGAACGCGCACATAGCCGTTCAACTGCAGCTGCTCCTTAATGATTTTGTGTCTTTCTGCAATGCTGATCATATTGCTTATATTTGGTTGGTTGATTGGGAAAGCACAAAGATATGAAAATATTTGAAATACAATTATATATTTGATAGTAAAATAAATAACATATTATGAAACATGAAGACGTTGTCGCTGAGGCTCTAAGAAGGGCAAGTGACACAAAAGCCCTTGAATTCGGAGTCGGGGCAATCGCCAGGACAGGAGAACTATTTCTGAAATTGTTCCCGGTATCCCCGGCAGTAATCATTGCAGATAAAAATACCTGGGAGGCAGCCGGAAAGGATGTGTATGAAAGCCTGAGGAAAACCGGAATTCCTCAGCGGGAACCATATATTTTCGAAGACGAACACTTTTATGCCGAGTGGTCATTCCTTGAGAGAGTCGAGGCTTTTCTTGCTGAGGATGACGCAATTGCTGTTGCCGTCGGCTCGGGAGTAATCAATGATTTGACTAAACTTGCTTCACATCATCTTGGAAGAAGGTATGTCATCGTCGGTACTGCTGCATCAATGGACGGCTATACAGCTTTCGGAGCATCCATCACCAAGGATGGAAACAAACAGACATTCAGCTGCCGTGCCCCGTACGGTATGATATTCGACCCTCAGATAGCTGCAGCTGCACCAAAGGATCTGGCTGCATCGGGATATGCCGACCTTATTGCCAAGGTCCCTGCAGCCGCGGACTGGATGATAGCCGATGCCCTTGGTGAAGAAAAGATTGATGAATTTGCTTATTCTCTCCTTCACAATGACCTGATGGATGCGCTTTCATGCCCTGCTGAAGTTTTCCAGGGGGATGTCCAGGCTACTGCCAAACTTGCCTATGGCCTTATCATGAGCGGATTTGCAATGCAGGCCATCCAGTCAAGCCGTCCTGCATCGGGAACAGAACATCAGTTCTCACATTGCTGGGACATGGAAGGCCTCAGTTATCCGGACGGGACTCATGTTTCACATGGATTCAAAGTGGGTATTGGAACTATCGTGTCAACCCTTGAGCTTGAATTCCTTCTGAAGAAAGACATAGCAAACATTGATGTCGATTCATTGGTTGCAAATTGGAAGAGCTGGCCGGAAATGGAGGCTGAGATAAGGGAAATATGCAAGGGCAAGCCCGGTCACATGGCCAGGTGCCTTGAAGAAACTAAAGCCAAATATCTCGACCGCGAGGAACTGCGCCGCCAATTGACAATTTTGAAAGAATGTTGGGCAGACCTATCTGAAAAAATCAGGAATAAAATCATATCCTCTGAACAGGTTTATGAAAATCTGAAAGCAGTCGGAGCTCCGTATGAGCCGGAGATGATATGCGTCACAAGGGAGCATCTGAAAGAAACTTTCTCATTCATTCCATTCATGCGCAGCAGATTCACCAATATAGACCTGCTGTACAGGCTGGGCTATCTTGAAGAATTTACTCAGACTTTGTTCGGAAAAGGCGGAAAATGGGAAGTCGAATAATTTTTTTTGTGTATATTTGAAAAGAAATAAAACTAAATAGCCGAGAACATGAAAAAAACATTGACAACTTTACTGGCTCTGGCATCTTTTGCCATTGCAGGCTCAGCCGCTGACTGGAAGCCGACAGGTGACCTGATCAGAACAAAATGGGCGGAACAGATTGATCCCTCAGCTCCGCTTGCGGAATATCCAAGACCTCAGATGGTCCGCTCCAATTGGATGAATCTCAATGGATTGTGGGACTATGCAATAACTCCGGAGTCTGCTGAAGACTTTACTTCCGAGGGCTCCATACTTGTACCATTCGCTGTAGAGTCATCTCTTTCAGGTGTCGGCAGGATGGTCGGAAAGGACCAGGCTCTTTGGTATCAGCGTACCTTCGACCTTCCTAAGGGATCAAAGGGAAAAAAGACCTTGCTTCACTTTGGTGCAGTTGATTGGAAGGCAACTGTTTATGTCAATGGAGTAAAGGTGGCTGAACATACCGGAGGCTATACACCATTCTCAATTGACATCACATCAGTTGCAAAAGCAAAGGGCAATGTGCTCAAAGTCCGCGTATGGGATGCAACTGACGATTCATGGCAGCCACGCGGCAAGCAGGTGAATGTGCCGCAGAGCATCTGGTACACTCCTGTCACCGGCATTTGGCAGACCGTATGGCTTGAGAGCGTTCCTGCTACTCATGTTGAATCATATTATGCTGTTTCCAACCTCGCAGAAGGCACAATCAGCTTCGATGTGGCGGCAGAGGGACTCATGGAAGGCGATGCAGTCAAAGTTGACCTCATAGAAGGAGGTATCGGCTACAGTGCAGAAAAGCCTGGTACTGAGGTGATTGCTTCAGCCGACGTAGTTGACGGAAAGGCTGTCGTCAAGGTTCCTCAGGTCAGGACCTGGTCACCGGACAGTCCATATCTTTATGGCGTAAAAGTCACCATTTCACGTAAAGGCAAGGTCGTTGACTCCGTTGACGGATATACGGCAATGCGTGAAATCTCAATCTGCAAGAATAAAGGTTACAGCAAGAGGATGGCCCTCAATGGCGAACAACTCTTCCATTTCGGACCGCTCGACCAGGGATGGTGGCCTGACGGACTTTACACCGCTCCGACTGATGAAGCCCTCCGCTATGACATCATCAAGACAAAGGAATGGGGCTTCAACATGATTCGCAAGCATATCAAGGTCGAGCCTGCAAGATGGTATTATTATGCTGATGTTGAGGGTATCATGGTTTGGCAGGACATGCCATGTATCGGAGATTACTGCAAAGGTGTCATCGACAGCCGTTCCCCTGAAATCGCTGCCGGCCAGAGAAACCAATGGTCCCGTGACAGTTTCCTCGGTGGTACCGACTGTGTCGTTCCTCAGGAGTGGAAAGACAATTTCTATAAGGAATGGACTGAGGTCATGGATGCTGTGAAATGCTTCCAGTGTATCGTGGTATGGGTTCCGTTCAACGAGGGCTGGGGTCAGTTCGACACCAAGGCAGTCGTTGATTATACAAAGAATTACGATCCGACCCGTCTTGTAAACCAGTCATCAGGAGGAAACTTCGAATTCTGCGGAGATATTCAGGACTGTCACCATTATCCACAGCCTGCAATGAACGCAGTCGAGGGTAAATTCGTGAATGTGCTCGGAGAATATGGTGGAATCGGATTCCCTGTTGACGGACATCTTTGGAAACAGGACAAGAACTGGGGTTACGGTGATGTGATGCACAGCCAGAAAGAACTCATGGACCGTTATGAGGAATATGCAGAGCTTCTCAAGCATTTCATCTACACCGGAACGGCTGCTGCTGTCTATACCCAGACAACTGACGTTGAGGTTGAAGTGAACGGAATCATGACTTATGACCGTGTCGTCAAGGTCGATGAATCGCGTTTCCGCGCAATCAACCAGTCGGTAATCAACACTCCGGCCAAATAATCCCCCGTCTGTCACTTAGAGCGACATCCTCCATCTGTCATTTCGAGCGACATCCCCCATCTGTCATTTCGAGCGACCGAAGGGAGTCGAGAAATCTAAAAACCCAAAATAATGAAAAAAGCAGTATTAATCCTTGCAACATTACTAACAACCGTAATGGCTTCAGCAACAAATGATTACAACCCCAAGGCCAATCCGGAGGCAGAAGTAGTCTGCGGCAATGCCCGTTTCACAGTCCTGACCCCGAAGCTCATCCGCATGGAATGGAGCGCCGACGGCCAGTTCGAGGACAATGCAACCCTTGCAATCGTGAACAGGAACCTGCCAGTCCCATCCTATAAGAAGGCAGTCAAAGGCAAAGGAGTGGTAATCACCACGGAAGGCCTCAAGCTCACTTATACAGGCGAAGGCAAATTCAACGGAAAGAACCTGAAGGTAGAGTTCAAAATGACCGATCCTTCTTCGAAAAAAGGCGTAAAGACCGTAGTATGGACACCGGACTCTGATGACAGCGGCAACCTCCTCGGTACCACCCGTACCCTCGACGGCTGCGACGGCATCAAAACCAAGGAACCATTCGACAAGGGAGTTGTTTCACGTGACGGATGGGCCATCATCGACGAAAGCACCAGACATCTCTTCGTTGAGGATGACAGCGACTGGAAAACATGGGTGGCATGCCGTGACGACGTTGAGCGTCAGGACCTTTATATCTTTGCCCATGGTCACGATTACAAAGGAGCCCTCGGCGACTTTGTCAAAGTGGCAGGACGCATCCCTATGCCTCCGAAATATACTCTCGGCTACTGGTGGTCACGCTACTGGCAATACTCAGATGCCGAGTTCATAGACCTCGGCCGCAAGTTCCGAGAAATGGGAATTCCTATCGACATCATGGTCATTGATATGGACTGGCATGAGACATGGACTCTCAAATCCAAGGACTGTCCTAAAGACCGTTTCGGACAGAGAGTGGGCTGGACTGGATATACATGGCAGAAACAGCTCTTCCCGAATCCGGAAAATTTCCTTGCCGAGATTCATGACATGAATTACAAGACTTCCCTCAACCTTCATCCTGCATCCGGAATCCAGCCTTATGAGGACTGCTACGATACTTTCAAGGCAGACTTCCTTTCCAGGACTCAGGAATATGACGGACCGAAAGACTATATCTATGCGGCAGACGAGAAGGAGAATCCATATCCATATCAGGGCCACAAGATCCGTGAGGGAGAACCGGGCCAGCCTGCTCCGATTCCATTCAGAATCTGCGACCGCAACTGGGCTGATGCTTATTTCAACTCAGTGATTCATCCGCTTGAAGAGCAGGGAGTTGACTTCTGGTGGCTGGACTGGCAGCAGTGGACTATCAGCCGCTATACTCCTGAGCTCAGCAATACATTCTGGCTCAACCGTACCTTCTTCGACGACAAGGTGCGCCGCACTGAATCAGAAGGCAAGATGGCACCTCGTCCGCTTATTTATCACAGATGGGGAGGACTCGGAAGCCACCGCTACCAGCTCGGATTTTCAGGTGACACATACACTACATGGCAGGTACTCGGCTATCTTCCATATTTCACCGCAACCGCATCAAATGTCGGCTATGGCTACTGGGGCCACGATATCGGAGGTCACATGAGCCCTAAAGGCGAGTCAGGAACCAATCCTGAAATGCTCACCAGATGGCTTCAGTACGGAGTCTTCACTCCTATTTTCAAGACACACAGCACCAAGAACTCATCTCTCGAAAGACGTATCTGGGCCTTCCCTGATTACTATGATGCAATGAAGGATGCAATCCGTCTGAGATACACCCTTTCCCCTTATATCTATACGGCTGCCAGGGCTGCCTATGACACAGGAGTGTCAATGTGCCGTCCGATGTACTACGACTATCCTGAAGCAGAAGAGGCCTACACCTGGAACAAGCAGTTCATGTTCGGCGACGACATCCTTGCCTGCACAATCGACCAGCCTGCAGATCAGGTTACAGCTCTTGCTGAAAGGACATGGTGGCTTCCTGAGGGCAATGACTGGTACGATGTAGTCACCGGAGCCATCCTCAAGGGCGGTCAGAAGGTTGCCGGTCACTATACGATAGATGAAAACCCTTATTTCATCAAGGCGGGTGCAATCATTCCTATGGCTTCAAAGGAAATCCAGACACTTCAGGAAGAGAATGACGAGCTTTATCTCTACATCGCACCGGGCATGTGTGACAGCCAGACATCTGTATATGAGGATGACGGAAACAGCCAGGCTTACGAGACTGACTACGCTACTACATTGGTTACCAAGACGATAGCTGACGGAAAAGCTGTTGTGAAGATTGCTGCCCGTAAAGGTGAGTATGCAGGTATGAAGCCAGAGCGCCGTCTGAGAGTAGTATTTGACAATATCCTTCCTCCGACATGCGTTAAGGTGAATGGTGTGGAAGTTCCATACTCAAGATTCGAAGGCACAGGCTGCTGGATGTATGACGGAAGAGAACTTGCTGCAACAGTCGTTCTTGATGCAACTTCATGCAATGAGGATGTTACAGTTGAGATTACTTACAATCCACAGGAGAGCCGTGA
>JBJFDE010000197.1:0-26314 GCA_051889855.1 Candidatus Cryptobacteroides sp.
AGAAAATCGCGAGTACCGGAATACCTTTCAGAACTGAGGTGAACAGTACAGAATTTCCTGAAATCACCTCACTTGGAGCCGATTTGAAACGATTCGATTTTGTAATTGAGACTCATGACAAGACATATCTCATTGAGACCAACTACTATAATGGCGGTGGTTCAAAACTTAACGAGGTAGCAAGAGCATACTCAGAACTTGCACCGAAGATTAACCATTACGAACATTATGAGTTCGTATGGATTACAGACGGTCAGGGATGGCACTCTGCGAAGAGCAAACTGGAGGAAGCATATAATATCATTCCAAGAGTTTACAACCTTACATCCATTGACGATTTCCTTAAGGAGATTAAGTCGTTTCAATAGCAACATTCCACTAATGATTAAGCCGTTTTATAAGTCAGAAGACAGGAATTTTACCCTCCTCAAAGGAGATTGTATCGAACTGCTGAAATCATTTGATTTTAAGTTCGATATGATTTTTGCCGACCCTCCATACCATCTTTCAAATGGAGGTATCAGCGTTCAGAGTGGTAAAATGGCGTCTGTGAACAAGGGGAACTGGGACAAGTCGAGAGGATTTGAGGAGGATTATCTCTTTGATAAAGAATGGCTTTCGGCATGTAGAGACAAACTTAAGAGCAATGGGACAATCTGGGTAAGCGGCACTTACCATAACATTTTTTCCATTGCACGATGCCTGACAGAGTTGGGATTCAAGATTCTCAACTGCATCACATGGGTAAAAACAAACCCACCGCCAAATCTATCTTGCAGATACTTTACATACTCCGCTGAATATATTCTATGGGCACGTAAAGATCCTAAAGTGCCTCATTATTACAACTATGAGTTGATGAAAGAGATTAACGGAGGAACACAGATGCGTGATGTATGGACTTTGCCGGCTATTGCCAAATGGGAAAAATCTTGTGGCAAGCACCCGACACAGAAGCCTCTGTGTGTACTTTCTCGTATCATTCAGGCATCGACAGAGCCTGGAGCATGGATACTCGACCCATTTACGGGCAGCAGCACAACAGGAATTGCAGCAAATCTACTTGGCAGACGCTTCCTGGGCATTGATCAGTCCGAAAACTTCCTGAATATCAGCAAGGCACGCAAGGAAGAAATCAATGACAGAGAAAAGGTCCTTGAGTATCTTGAGAGGCTTCAAAAGCAAGCGAAACTTTTTGAGGATAAGGAGATTCGCGTGCTTGGAGAGGATGCATCCGGTTATGGTCGTGAATTGCCGTTCTAAATTTTCAAAACTCAAGTTTCGCAAGTGATAACTTATTATGGTCCTGATGGTTGTGCTGCTTGCTAAACGTCCCCGGTCACAAGCCGGGGATGACTGTGTATGAGCTGGACGTGGTGACTGTATTGAGCAGGCCGGAAATGACGATGGTGGGTAAAATTTGGGTGTGTGGATAATGTTGTGGAAAATTTTGGAAGAATGTGGAAGAATGTGGAAAATTTTGTTTACTTTTGCGACGATTAGCGTGAAAGTAGATTCAAAATGGTCAGATTCATCGGAGAATATAATGCAAAAGTTGACGACAAGTGGAGAGTAATCCTGCCTGCCGCCTTCAAGAGCATTATGCCTGCCGATGGAGACATGAGATTTGTAATCAGGAAAGAGAACTTCAGCGACTGCCTCGAAATGTTCACCTACGAGGAGTGGGAACGTCAGTCAGAGCAAGTCAGAGCCAGGCTCAACCCTGCATTCAACAAGGAGCACGCTAAATTCTGGAGGGCGTACATGCTCAACAGCAGCATAGTCGAGCCGGATGCAAAGCTCGGCCGCATCTCCATTCCAAGAAAACTTCTTGAGATGATTGGCGTGAGCCAGGAAGGCGCAGGCAAGGAAGTCGTATTCTCCGGCAACGATTACAAAATCGAAATCTGGGCCAAGGATAAATTTGAATCCAATATCATTTCAAACGAAGAATTCTTATCTATTGCCGGTTCATTGTCAGAAAATCTCTAATGAGAGGAGGACCGGGAAATGTCAGAATATCATACATCAGTTCTGTTGGACGAAAGTGTAACCGCCCTCGTGCAAAACGTGGACGGGGTCTATGCTGATGCCACCTTCGGCGGAGGCGGGCACACTGCCGAAATACTTTCACGCTTATCACCTAAAGGCAGGGTGCTCGCGTTCGACCGCGATGCTGACGCATTGGCCAACAGCATTGAAGACCAACGACTTACTCTGATACGCAGCGATTTTCGCTGGATACACAACCATGTTCTGAACGAAGGCTTCAAAGAAGGAATCGATGGAATAATAGCCGACCTGGGAGTGTCATCGCACCAGTTCGACACTCCGGAAAGGGGCTTTTCATTCAGGTACGACGCACCACTGGACATGAGGATGAACACAGAAGGAGGAACAACGGCAGAAGACATTGTAAACGGATACGACCCGGAGGACCTCGAAAGGATATTCAAGCTCTATGGTGAAGTGGACAACAGCAGAAAAGTGGCACAACTGATCTGCCGGGCAAGGGAGCAGGAAAGGATTATCACAACCGGCCAGCTTGACAAAGCCATTGAGAAGGTACTTCCGAAATTTGCCGAGCACAAATTCCTTGCAAAAGTTTACCAGGCGCTCAGGATAGAAGTTAATCAGGAGATGAAATCCCTGGAGAAATTCCTGAGCGGTGCAGCAGCCTCACTCAAGGATGGAGGAAGACTGACAGTGATAACATATCACTCCCTCGAAGACAGGATGGTCAAGAACTTTATAAAGACAGGAAACATCGAAGGCAAGGCTGAAAAAGATTTCTATGGCAACGTCAGTGCCCCGCTGAAGGCCGTGAACAAAAAACCTATTTTGCCACAGGAAAGCGAAATCGCCCAAAACACCAGAGCAAGAAGTGCCAAACTGAGGATAGCTGAAAAGGGAGGTGAGTCATGAACTGGAGCAAGGTAGGAAGAGTCCTGGCCGAAACCTTGAAATCATTCGGCCGGGGTGACATCATAATCAGGTTGAGAATGGATAAACTCTTCCCTTTCATCCTTCACCTTTTCATCCTGGCATGGATAAGCATCTGGCTGAGCTATAAAATAGAGCAGACAATGCTTAAAATGGAAAAAAACAAAGCAACAATCGAAATATTGCAGATAGATAATGCAAAAAAAACATTCGATATAGTGGAGCTCAGCCGTATCAGCACAGTGGAAAAGATGCTCCAGGATGAAGGCTCGAAAGTAAAGGCGCCGGACAAGCCGGCGGACATATTGAAACAATGACAGATAACAGCAGATAAAATGGAAAACGGAAACAACATAAACAACGAAGACCACAGAATCAGCAGGATCCTCTGGTTCATCTATTTGTTGTTCCTGGTCCTGTCTGCGGTACTCATCATACGGATAGTCCAGCTTCAGGTGATATGGGAGCCGGACAGCAGATACGTCAACTATTTCCGCCCCAGCGTGGAGAAAAAAATACTGGAACCGGAAAGAGGCGCAATCCTGGACTGCAACGGAAAGTTGCTTGCCATATCCACTCCGCTGTATGACCTGAGGATGGACTGTACCATACAGAAAAGCTATTTCAACACCTTCAGCGCAAAGGAACGAGACTCACTGGAAACCCTTTTCAGAAGCAAGCTGAAGCTTATGTGCAAGGGACTTGCTGAGATATTACAGGAAGAAGGAAAAGACGGAAACTACTATTACAGGACCATCATTTCCAACAGGGAGTCAGACAAGGCAGGACGAAGGAATCTGCTTCTCGCCAAGGACCTGGACCACAGCACATTGGTGCGCATTGACCAGCTTCCTCTTGCCAAGGAGGGGAGATATAAGAGCGGCTTGAAGAAAGACAAGCATATGACCAGGCAATACCCTTACGGGGACCTTGCCGGACGTCTGATTGGAGATATTACCGTGGATAAGGACAACCCTGAAAGAAACAGGTTCGTGGGAGTCGAGGGCCAATATGACTACATTCTCCATGGAAAGGAAGGAGTTGAATGGATGAAAAGGACCGACCATGGAAGGATTGCCGACCCGGACAGCACCTCCGTCAGGGTGGAAGACGGTCTGGATATAAGGACTACCATCAACATTGACATGCAGGATATTGCCGACAGGGCGCTCAGGAAGCAACTTGAAGCAGATGAGGGAATAGAAGGAGGATGTGTCGTGGTGATGGACGTGAAGACAGGAGCCATAAAATCGATGGTAAACCTGTCAAGGAACAAGAAGGGAAAGATCGGAGAGTATTTCAACATGGCTGTGGGAAGAGCCGGCGAGCCGGGCTCAGTTTTCAAGGCAGTGACACTGTCCATCCTGCTTGAAGACGGGAAGGTAGGGCTTGATACCGAAATCGAAACCAACGGCGGTATGATGAAGGACATGAAGAAAATTCCGAGGGACGAGAGCATTGTAAGGTACGAAAGGAATACGGGCAAGAAGACAATCAGCGTGCTGGACGGATTCAAAAAGTCGTCAAACTATGTGTTCCGTACCCTTGTGATGGACAATTACCGGAACCAGGCCAAAGACTATGTCAGCAGGCTGTATGAATACAAGCTCAATGACTCGTATAAATTCGACCTGTTCGAGAAAGGAGGAACCGTGTCCTCGCTCCCGGATCCGGAAAGCAAAGGCTGGACAATTACCGACCTGGCATCGATAGCCATCGGATATACTGTGAAAGAGACACCTTTGAATATAGCTATGTTCTATAATGCCATTGCAAACAACGGTAAGATGATGAAGCCATATCTTATTGATGCTCAGATGGATGAAGGAAAAGTTGTAAAAAGGTACAAACCTGAGATACTGAACGGCTCGCTTTTCTCCAAGGCCACGGCTGACACCCTGACAAGGGCACTGACCATGGTCACCCTCGAGGGAACTGCCTCCAGGCTGAAGAATGCGAAATGCGTCGTTGCAGGAAAGACCGGAACAGCCCGCCTCGTGCTCCCGAAAGAGGTAAGAGGAGGAAGCAAGGACCCATACAAGACCATCGACGGATACAGGAAGTTCCAGGCGACATTCGTCGGTTTCTTCCCGGCTGATGAGCCCAAATATACGGCGATTGTCACCATATACACCAACCTTACCCGAAGCGAAAGCTACGGCGGAGGCAACATCCCGGCGAAAGTTTATAAGGAGATTGTGGATGATTTGTGGTCGCTGGACAGCGGATGGGGCAATGAACTGGCCGAGACAGGGAAAGTACCCCAGATGAAAGGGGAATATATCGGAACGGGAGAATATTCCGGCGGAGGCATTCCCAATCTGATCGGAATGGGACTTAAGGACGCGATATATGCCATAGAAAACAATGGATACAGGTGTTCTTACAAGGGCATCGGACATGTTTACAGACAAACTCCACAGGCCGGGACAAAGGCCGGCAAGGGAGAGACGGTTGAAATTGAATTGAGATGATACTTGACAAAATACTTCAAGGATGTGCTGTCGAATCGGTGCAAGGAAACATCAGGACTGAGGTTCATTCCATCTGCAATGACTCCAGGAAGGTGGTTCCGGGCGCTTTGTTCATTGCTGTCAGGGGATATGCCGTGGACGGACATGATTTCATGGCTTCAGCCATGGAGAAAGGAGCATGCGCCATCGTATATCAGGATGAAAGTGCACTGGGACAGTTGCAGGGCAAGAATCTGTCAGAGGTTGCATTGGTGAGAGTGACTTCGTCAAGAAGCGAGCTCGCCACGATAGCCTCCAATTTTTATGACAGGCCATCCGAGAAACTGACACTTGTGGGAATCACCGGCACAAACGGAAAGACCACCACTGTGACACTGCTGTACAGGCTTTTCACCATGCTTGGATACAATTGCGGATTGCTCTCTACCATAGCTAATTACGTTGGAAGCAAGAGAACTGAGGCAGTGAACACGACCTCGGACCCGATTACAATCAACTCCCTGCTTGCAGAGATGGTGGAACAGGGATGTGCCTACTGTTTCATGGAAGTGAGTTCTATCGGAGTGGAGCAGGAAAGAGTGGCCGGACTTAAATTCAAGGCAGGTATTTTTTCCAACCTCACCCACGACCATCTGGATTACCACAAGACATTCGCCGAATATCTCAGGTGCAAGAAACTTTTTTTCGACAACCTTCCTTCAGATGCATTTGCCATCACGAACATCGACGACCGCAACGGTGAAGTCATGCTCCAGAACACCAGGGCAAGGAAGGTCACATATTCCTGCCGTTCAATGGCGGACCACACTTGCAGGGTGATGGAGATGAGCTTCGACGGGATGATGCTCAAAATCGATTCCACCGAGACATGGTGCAGGCTCACAGGCATGTACAATGCCTACAACCTGCTTGCGATATATACGACCGCACTCGTGCTGGGAGCTGAGAAGGACGAAATACTTGTGGCCCTGAGCACACTCAAGCCGGCACCCGGAAGACTGGAAAACATCAAGGGCCCTAAGGACATATCGGTGATTATCGACTATGCCCACACCCCTGATGCACTTGAAAACGTGCTCAAGACACTCAGGGAGATTGCACCTGACAGGGAACTGGTCTGCTTGTTCGGATGCGGTGGAGACCGCGACAAGACAAAAAGGCCGGAAATGGGAGCCATAGCCCAGAAATATGCCGACAGGATAATAGTGACATCCGACAACAGCCGCAGCGAAAGCACCTCGGCGATAATGGCCGACATCAAGGCAGGGATGGACATCAGCGGCAGGGCCAAATCCCTTTTCATCGAGGACAGGGAGGAGGCGATAAGGACGGGCATTGCCGTAGCTACCCAGGGAGCCACCCTGCTGCTTGCGGGAAAAGGCCATGAGACCTACCAGATTATAGGCACGGAAAAAAGACATTTTGACGAAAAAGAAATAATCGAACAAATCAACAAGGAGACAAGATGATATACCATATATTCCAATTGCTGTCGGACTACGACATTCCGGGACAGGGCCTGTTCACCTACCTGTCCTTCAGGGCCATACTCACATTCACCACTGCCCTGCTGATATCCATCATCGCCGGAAAACGCATAATCAGATGGATTCAGAGGAAACAGATCGGTGAGGAAATCCGTGACCTGGGACTGGTGGGACAGATGCAGAAAAAAGGCACTCCGACCATGGGAGGCATCATAATCTTCCTCTCCATCATAGTACCGGTACTTCTATTCTCAGACCTTACGAATATATATACCATATTGTTGCTGGTCAGCACTATAGGATTCTTCATCATAGGCCTGAGCGACGACTACATCAAGGTATTCAAGAAAAAGAAAGAAGGACTCAGCCCAAAGGCAAAACTGCTGGCACAGACACTGATAGGCTTCATCATCGGATTCACGGTATGGTTCAGTGACGACATCGTTGTCAGGGTTAATGTACCATCAGCGGACCATGTCACGTCGATTGTAGCTGCGGGTGACAGCCTGAATGTCAACACTGCCAGGATTGTCGGCGATGCTTCCCACTCGGAAAAGCAGGACATGGTCAAAAGCACCAAGACCACGATTCCATTTGTCAAGAACCATGAGTTCGACTATAAATGGCTCTCCCCTTTCAAGGGCGCCGCTGGATGGTATTGCAAATGGGCTATCTATGTGCTGATGATTGTTTTTGTAATTACGGCATGCTCGAACGGAGTGAATCTGACCGACGGCATGGATGGGCTTGCGACCGGCACTTCTGCCATCGTCGGAGTGGTTTTGGGAATATTCGCATGGCTTGGAGGTAATGTGGTGAATGCCAATTACCTGAACATCATGTACATCCCGGGAAGCGGTGAGATTGCGGTGTTCATGGCGGCCTTCGTGGGCGCTCTGATAGGTTTCCTTTGGAACAATGCCTTCCCTGCACAGGTGTTCATGGGCGACACCGGAAGCCTGATGCTCGGAGGAATAATCGGAGTTTGCGCGATACTTATCAGAAAAGAACTTTTGCTACCTATCCTTTGCGGAGTCTTCTTCGTGGAGAGCCTTTCAGTGATGATGCAGACCTTCTATTTCAAGGTGACCAGGAAAAAATACGGGCAGGGACGAAGGATATTCAAGATGGCACCTCTGCACCACCATTTCCAGAAGGAGGGCATCCCTGCATTGATCCAGAAGCCGGCAAGGGCCATCCCGGAAGCAAAGATAGTGGTGCGTTTCTGGATTATCGGAATGATCCTGGCGGTCATCACAATAGCTTTGCTTAAAATAAGATAATCAAGGGATTTGTGACTTTTGAGTCAGAATATATATTTTGAGAAAAAACAGTGTAATGGACAGAATAGTGGTTTTAGGCGGAGGAGAAAGCGGAGTGGGATCCGCAATCCTCGCAAAGGTCAAAGGGTTTGACGTTTTCCTCTCCGATATGGGAAAAATCGCCGACAAATACATTGAGATGCTCGAAAAATGGGAAATTCCATTCGAGCAGGGCAAGCACACCGAGGAACTTATCCTGAATGCAAAGGAAGTGATCAAGAGCCCCGGCATCCCCGGCACTGCACCTATGGTGAAGAAAATCGAGGAAAACGGAATCGGTATCATCTCGGAAATCGAGTTTGCAGGAAGGTACGACACTGCAAAGAAGATTTGCATAACTGGAAGCAACGGCAAGACGACCACGACATCGCTCATCTACTACCTGCTCCAGCAGGCAGGCCTGAACGTGGGTCTCGGAGGCAACATAGGAAAGAGCTATGCATATCAGGTTGCAACTGAAAAACACGATATATATGTGCTGGAACTGAGCAGTTTCCAGCTGGACAATGTTTATGATTTCAAGGCGGACATCGCCATCATCACCAACATCACTCCTGACCATCTGGACAGGTACGATTATAAAATGGAGAATTATGTGAAGTCCAAATTCAGGATTACACGCAATATGTCCGATGAGGATTGCTTCATCTTCTGCTCTGACGACGAGATTACCATCAATCACCTCAACCAGATAGTGGTAAAGGCGAAGAAGCTCCCGTTCACCCAGAAGACAGAAGTGGAGCAGGGTGCATGCCTGAAAGAAGACAAGATGGTGGTCAGATACAAGGAGAGCGAGTGTGAAATGTACATCCGCGAACTGGCCTTGGAAGGAAAGCATAACGTCTATAACTCAATGGCGGCAGCAATCGCCGCAAAGGTGATGGACATCGATAACCAGACTATAAGAGCATCGCTTGCTACCTTCCAGCCGGTGGAACACCGGTTGGAGAAAGTCCTCAGCGTGGGAGGAGTCCTCTATATCAACGACTCGAAGGCCACAAATGTGGATTCTGCATGGTATGCGCTCGAATGCCAGACACAACCGGTTGTCTGGATTGTCGGCGGAAAGGACAAGGGAAATGACTATTCCACACTCATTCCTCTGGCAAAGGAAAAAGTGAAAGCAATGGTCTGCATGGGCGTGGACAACACCAAGTTCCATGACAGTTTCAAGGATATCGTCCCGATAATCAAGGATGTAAAATCCGCTGAAGAGGCTGTCAGGGTGGCAAGTTCGCTTGCATCGGTGGGCGACGTCGTGCTGCTTTCACCATGCTGCGCAAGTTTCGACCTATTCAAGAGCTATGAAGACAGGGGCAGACAGTTCAAGGAAGCTGTAAGAAATCTATAGATATGGAAACAAGTACGGAGAACACAAACAAGAGCAGATTCTGGAATTTCATTGACAGTATCGAGGGCGACAAAATCGTATGGATTATCGTCCTCATGCTCATCATGATCTCCGTTCTGGCCATATTCTCGTCCACGCCTCTGCTCAACGACGGGAACAAGGACAGGATAGACATCATCCGGGACCAGATTATCACAGCGGTACTCGGGCTGGGTGTAATCTGGGGGATGTACAAGCTGGACAGTCTGAAGGTCAATACCGTGAAACTGTTCATGAACGTTTCGCAGTTCGGATTCCTGTTCTCCTTCATCCTGCTCTTCATCCTGGACGCGCACCTGGACCTCGGAATCCTGAAAGCGCAGAAAATCAACGATGCATGGAGAACGCTGAGTTTCAAAGGTTTCCAGATTCATGTGTTTGAGTTTACGAAGGTCGCCATGGTGATGTACCTGGCATGGGCCTGCCACTCATACAAGAAAGACCAGGAGCAGATTGCCTCCAATTCCCCTACGACGACATTGAAAATCGCCAACGCCCTGGCAAAGACGAGGCGGTTCAAGTTCATGGGTAAGCCGTTCTGGAAGAGGATGCTGTATATGTATGTTCCGGTGGTTGTCGTCAGCCTTATGGTGCTGATGGGCAGTGGCTCCAGCGGTATTTTCATAGGGGCCATCCTTGTTCTGGTACTTTTGATCGGAGGTGTGCCACTGAGGGAGGTCGGACTTGGTGTCCTTGCGGGAGTGATGCTGCTTGTGGGTGGAGTCGCCCTGTATAATGTCACCGACAATGATTTCCTCAAGAAATTCGGACGAATACCGACAATGCTCAACCGAATGACCATCAAATACGACACTGAAAAGCTGTCCACATTCAAGGAAGGTACTGATGACTTCTACAATGAGAGGGATAAGATTCTCCAGCCTTACGGTGCCAAGATTGCTGTCCATGAAGGTGGTGCTTTCGGAAAAGGCAGCGGCAACAGTACACAGAAATATATCGTGACGAACATTTATGGTGACTATATGTTCAGTTTCCTCATTGAGGAATATGGGCTGGCAGGCGGAATCCTTGTCATCCTGCTCTATGTCAGCCTCCTGGCAAGGGGATCTCACATAGCGAAAATGTGCAGGAAGGAGTTCACAAAGCTTGCTGTCGGAGGATTGAGCCTTCTGATAACAGGTCAGGCATTCATGCACATGTTCGTGAACGTTGACATAGGCCCTATGACCGGACAGACCCTGCCGCTGGTCAGCCACGGAGCATTTGCCTTCCTGATGTTCTGTATAGCATTCGGTATCATTCTGACCATCAGCAAGATGACTCGCACTCAGATGAGGCAGGCAGAAGCTCAGGCGGTGCCGCTTTACGAAAAGGCAGGCGATAAGGAGAAAGACGACATCCAGGCGAGCATGGATATATTGGAAAGCATTGGAAACGACGATTCCGCTCAAATGGATGAAGAATTATAAATTTATGATAATCACTCAATTATGTCAAAGTACAGACCAATAAGGGCGATAATAAGCGGAGGCGGTACCGGAGGACACATTTTTCCGGCACTGTCCATCGGCAATATGCTCAAGGAGCTGAACCCCAAGAGTGAAATACTGTTTGTAGGAGCTGTCGGAAGGATGGAAATGGAGAAGGTACCGGCAGCGGGATACAAGATAATAGGTTTGCCTGTTACCGGGCTGCAGAGAAAATTCACGCTGTCCAATCTTGCACTTCCTTTCAAGGTGGTCAAGAGCATAAGAATGGCAAAGCGGATTCTCCGCGAGTTCAAGCCGGACATTGCAATAGGAGTAGGCGGGTATGCAAGTGCTCCCCTTCTGATGGCCGCAGGCCAGCTCGGGATTCCTACATTGATTCAGGAACAGAACGGCTATGCAGGACTTACCAATAAAATATTGGGTAAGAAGGCCGAATGCATCTGTGTCGCATACGAGGGGATGGAAAGATTCTTCCCTTCAGACAAGATTGTAATGAGCGGCAACCCTATCCGCAAGGAGATTGTGCCCCCGACGGACAGGCTGAAGATGGAAGCCTATGAGTTCTACAGGCTCAATCCTCACAAGAAACATATATTCATCGTGGGAGGAAGCCTTGGAAGCGGCACACTGAACAATGCCATGAAAAAATGGATCGGTGACGGATGCCCGGGCTCTGAAAACGTGGAAATCATCTGGCAGTGCGGAAAATATTACAAGGCCTCAATTGATGCTTTCATGCAGGAACAAAGGGACTCGGGAGCAAAGCTGGACGGCATCAGACATTACGATTTCATCAAAAGGATGGATCTGGCCTACTGTGCAGCCGACATTGTGATTTCACGTTCAGGAGCCAGCTCCGTGTCAGAGCTTTGTGCTGCACATAAAGCCGTCATTTTTGTTCCGTCACCAAATGTCGCCGAGGATCATCAGACCCATAATGCAATGGCACTTGTGAACAAAGGAGCGGCAATGTTGGTAAAGGATGACCAGGCAGTTGATTCGCTGATGAAAGTGGCTGTCGATTTGCTTGGGGAACCGGAAAAAATTGCAGCTATGGAAAAGAATATAGCCACCCTGGCATTGAAGGATGCGGCATTGACCATAGCTGATGAAATTTATAAAATTGTGGATTGACATGGCATATAAGAACATATATTTCATAGGCATAGGCGGAATCGGAATGAGCGCCATTGCAAGATATTACAACAAAAAGGGTTACAATGTCTCAGGATATGACAGGACCCCTTCTGCCCTGACAGCGGAGCTTCAGGGCGAAGGCATCAGCATCCACTACGAGGACAATGTGGAATATATTCCGAAGGATGTGGAAAACACTCTGGTTGTATATACCCCGGCCATCCCTAAGGACATGGGAGAACTTGTCTATGTCAATGAACACGGATACAAGGTGGTCAAGCGCTCCCGCATGCTCGGGGAAATCGCTGCCGGACAGCAATGTCTGGCCGTTTCAGGCACCCACGGCAAAACCACGACAAGCACCTTGCTCGCACATATTTTCACGTCTTCGGGCGAGGGCTGCTCGGCCTTTCTCGGGGGTATCTCCAAGAACTACGACAGCAACCTTCTCACAAGCGAAAACAATGTGATTGTAGCGGAGGCGGATGAATTTGACCGTTCATTCCTCCAGCTCTATCCGTCAATTGCCGTGATTACCTCCATGGATGCAGACCATCTGGACATTTATGGTGACAAAGCCCATGTAATTGAAGCATTCAAGGCTTTCGCAGGACAGACTCAAGGTACGGTCATCAAGAAAATCGGACTTGACATCTGCCCGGAGGATACAAAAGCTGAGATTCTCACCTATTCCTATGACGATGTACGGGCGGATTTCCATGCCGAGAGGATAAGGAAAGATGAATGCGGATATTTCACCTTTGACCTGCATTACAGAGGCAATGTGCTTGAGGACTGCAAGGTAGGGATACCGGGATGGGTGAATGTCGAGAATGCCATTGCGGCTTCTGCCATTGCCCTGACTTACGGAATCGATGGCGAAAAAGTGCGTCAGGCATTGGCGACTTTCCAGGGCGTAAAAAGGCGTTTCGACATACATGTCAACACGCCGGCATGTTCGTATATAGATGATTACGCACACCATCCGAGGGAAATTGCAGCTGCGGTAAGCGCCATGAGGGACATTTTCCCGGGCAGGAAACTTACTGCGGTGTTCCAGCCTCACCTTTATACAAGGACAAGGGATTTCGCCGATGAATTTGCTCAGGCATTGAGTGGAGTGGACAGGCTCATTCTTCTGGACATTTATCCTGCGAGGGAGGAACCTATCCCGGGAGTTACTTCAGAGATTATCTTCGACAAGGTGACATGTCCGGATAAAGTGCTCATTACCAGGGACCAGCTGATGGAACAGCTTGAAAGCGAGCAGATTGACACATTGATCACTTTCGGAGCGGGAAACATTGACCGTTTCATCGGGCCGATTACAGAAATGCTTGAAAAAAGAATCAGATAACAATGCGCAAGGTAACGAAATATATCATCAGGGCTGTTGTGGCAAGTGTTCTTGCCCTTTGTCTCTGTGCGTCTTACATTGCCGGAAGGGAATCGCGCAAGCCATTGGTTTGCAAAGGTGTGCGCGTGGAGGTTCTTGACAGTGCAGAGAATTGTTTCGTTACGGCAAATGATGTGAGGACATTCATCGCCAAGAGTTACGGGCAGGTGCAGGGTGTTCTGCTCGACAGTCTGAATCTCACCAGGATAGAGCAGATAGTGGACAGCAGGAGCGCCGTGCTTAAAAGTCAGGCTTTCGTCACGAAGGACGGGATGCTGAATGTCACGCTCACCCAGAGGAAGCCTGTTGTGAGGTTCCAGAAGAGCGACGGAGGCTTCTATGCTGATGCCCAGGGATGCATTTTCCCACTCCAGCGTTCATATTCCTCACATGTTCAGGTCATTGACGGAAATATTCCTCTGAAAGCAAACAGCGGTCACAAAGGAATGATTGAAGACCCGAAAGAGAAGGAATGGTTCGATAAGGTCATGAATGTGGTCAATTACCTAGAGAAAGACCGGACATGGAAGAACAAGATTGTACAGATTCATGTGGAGGGCAACGGAGAGCTCGTGCTCATTCCGCGGGAAGGAAGGGAAAGATTCCAGTTCGGACAACCTGACAGGATTCAGGAGAAGATGGAAAAGATGGAGAAATATTATACCTGGATTGCTCCTTCCAAAGACCCGGGTTATTATAAATATGTGGATCTTAAATATCACGGACAGATTGTCTGCCGGCAATAAGGAAATAACATTTAATACATAGGTGCTATGAACATTACGGAAAAATACATCGTAGCCATAGATCTTGGAACATCGAAAATCGCCCTTAGCGTTGCGAAGGTCAGCGGTGAGGATGTTCAGATCATATATTACAAGGAATGCGGCTCTGCCGGAATACGGTACAGCAGCGTTTTCAACGAGAGTCTCGTCACAGGGGTTCTCAGCAAGGCTGTGCAAGAGGCCGAGGAGGAGCTCGGAATCAAGATTACCTCTGCTGTTGTCGGCATGCCTAAATATCCTGTCATAGTGCAGAGCAACACAGCCAAGATTGAGGAAAGGGGCGAGGACTGTGAAATCACAATGGAGGACATCTCCTACCTTAAACGTTTCGCCGAGGAGTCCTATCCGCTTGCAGATGAGCAGAAAGAAGCCATCTATGGTGCCGTGGCACAGTCATTTTCGGATGGAGAGAATTTCCAGATCATCGAGAAGGACATCATCGGTATGACCGGTGACACCGTTGAAGGCAATTTCAAAGTTTTCATCGGCAACAAAAGGGCTCTCAACAAGATTGACCATGTCATGAACCGGATAGGCATCCCTGCCATCCGCAAATTCTTTACGGCGGATTCGACGGCGAAGGCAGTGCTGACCAATGCCGAAATGGAAAACGGTGTGGCACTGATTGACTTCGGAGGCGGATGTACTTCCGTATCGATTTACCACGGCAACATCATGAGGCACTTCGCATCCATCCCGTTCGGAGGCAAGAACATCACCGACGACATCAAGAGCGAATGCCAGATAAGCGACCACCTTGCAGAGAACATCAAGCTTGCTTACGGAGCATGCATGCCTGAGAAACTCCAGAATCTCGGAGAGAAAATCATACATATAAGGAGCAATTCCGCAGATGCCGACAAACAGCTTCCTGTCAAATATTTGTCGGAAATCATCACTGCCAGGATAGAAGAGATCATCATGGCCATTCTCTATGAAATAGAGCAGAGCCAGTTCGCCGACATCCTCAGAAGCGGAATAGTCGTAACGGGAGGCGCCTCCCAGACTGCAAATCTTTGCAATTTCATTTACGACATTTCCGGATACAAGGTCAGGACAGGATATCCGAGAGGACTGTTCTCGAGTCAGGGATGTGACGGTATCGCGGATACTTCGGCAAGTACTTCGCTCGGACTCATCCTTGCAGCTACCCATGACAAAACCATCAATTGCGCAATCAATAAAGATGAATTGGCAGCAGGGATGAACGGAAAAGTGGAAATAGAGAATCCTGCGGAACCTGTCAAGGTGGAAGAGAAACCTCAGGCGGAGACTCCGGTGGAAGAAATCAGCAAACATGTGGAAGAGAAGGTTTCTGACGGCACTCTGCTTGAGTTCGAGAAGGTGAAACCGGCCACTGAACCTAAGAAAGAAACGAAAAAAGAGCCGAAAAAGCCGAAAATCACATGGAAGGACAAGCTCAGGAACACCCTTTTCAACTTTTATGACACTTCAACTGACGAATCACCTGAGGCATAGGAGGTATTATTATGGAATATATGGATAATCTTGAAAATATTGATATAACCCCGGCAGACTGGGTCCCTGAGAAATCCATCATCAAGGTAATCGGTGTGGGTGGCGGAGGCTGCAATGCCGTGGATTATATGTACAGACAGAAAATCGAAGGATGTACGTTCGTTGTCTGCAACACTGATGCACAGGCGCTTGAAAGTTGTGCCGTGCCTATCAAGATTCAGCTCGGAGAAGGTCTTGGAGCCGGCTGCGATCCCACCAAGGGAAGAAATGCCGCGCTGAACTCGCAGGATGAGATTGCTGCAAAGGCTCTTGAGGGCACTGAGATGCTTTTCATCACTGCAGGAATGGGTGGCGGTACAGGTACCGGTGCTGCTCCTGTGATTGCCTCGATGGCGAAAAAGAAAGGAATTCTGACCGTCGGAGTCGTGACAATTCCGTTCAAGAACGAGGGTTGCGAATCGGCTTCAAAGGCTGTGGACGGCATCAATGAGCTTGAGAAGAATGTTGACAGTCTGCTTATCATCAACAATGAGAAACTGTATGATTTCTACGGCGACCTGCTGATTCAGGATGCATTTCCGAAGGCTGATGAGGTGCTCGCCACTGCAGTTCGCGGAATCACTGAGATCATCAAGAAGAAAGGCCATATCAACGTGGACTTCAACGATGTCAGGACCATGATGAAAAACAGCGGAATGGCCTTGATGGGCTGCGGTACAGGTACAGGTGAGAACAGGTTGAGCGATGCCGTGAAAAATGCTTTCGAGTCCCCTCTTCTGAATGATTTCGACCTCAAGACAGCCAAATATGTGCTCATCAATATCACCGTGGGAAGAAACAACCAGGGTGCGAAAATGACCGAACTCGGTATCATCAACAAGCTCATTGCAGAATATACCGGCAAGGCAAACAATTTCAAGACTGGTATCGTTTTCGAGGATGATCCTGATTTCGGAGACAAGATTTGCATCACTGCCATAGCAACTGGTTTCAAGATGGGAATGCTGGACCAGATTACGGATGCCAATCTTGGAAATATCATCTGGATTGACGACAATTTCAAATATGAGAAGAAGATTTCATCGGAGGAAGGAATCGAGCTTCCTGAGATCAGGAGTGAGAAGATTGGGTACAACAATGCAGCCGTCAGGAAGAAAAACTTGTTCAGTGACGGAGTGAAGCCTGCTCTGGTGGTATCCGAAGGACAGAATCGCAGCGAGCTTGAGAACACGGCAGCCATCCGCAGGAAAGCTAATGGAAGGATGGCCATGGATGAATAGTTTGCTGATTTCAGACTCTGTTTACGCCATTTTTAAGTGATTTCAGACTCTGGTTACGCCATCTTTAAGGAGGAGTCTTGTGACAATGCAAAGAATATATGATGACCCGCAGGTCGGGAAGGTTGTGGTGCGTAAAAGGGCCGGAGTGCGGAGAGTGAGCATCCGGGTAAGCAGGAGCAAGGGAGTCAGTGTCACCCTTCCATTCATGGTGTCTTATGATGAGGCAATCCGTTTTTACCTTTCAAAGAGGGAGTGGGTGCTCAAGACGATGGAAAGGCAGAAGGAAATGGCCCCGGAGAAAACGCTGTCAGCTCAGGAGTTGGAACAATTGAGAAGACAGGCAGCCGAGTATTTGCCTCAAAGGCTTGCCTGTCTTGCGCAAGTATATGGTTTTCAGTATTCAGCGCTCAGGCTCAAGCACAATCGCACGAATTGGGGCAGTTGCTCTTCCAGGAACAATATCAATCTGAATATCAGCCTGATGTCTTTGCCTTCGGTATTGAGGGATTATGTCATGTTGCACGAACTTTGCCATCTTCGTCACCATGACCATTCCCGTGCCTTTCATCTTTTGCTGGAGCATTTGCTCACGGACCATCTTTTGAAGTTGCTGGATTCTGGTCAGTCTGTTGCTTCCGAGGAGAAAGAACTGGCCTCGAAGATAGTCCGCGCAGCGGCCACTTCGAAGGCACAGTTCCCATTGGACCATGTTTGTTCAAGCCTTATCAGCCGCTACAGGCCCTGACTGTCGTCTTTGATGCTTTCAATGTGGGAAATCAGTTCTTCTGTTGATTTGATGATGTTGCGGCGCATTTTAAGGCCCACGGCTCCGCCGATGACCAGTCCGGCTCCCATTCCGCAGATGAAAGGAAGTTCCATTCCGTCAATGGACTCGCTCATGATGATTTCCGTGACTCCGAAAGCTATATAGAACAGAATCATCATGATTCCATATTTCAACCAGTTGACATAGAACATTTTGAAATCTGTAAGGGCCTTGGCTGCCGTCACCATGTCGCTGTTCATGTCCGGCAGACGTCTGTTGCATACTATCGTTGCTATGATGCAGATTACCATCATCACATCGGTCAGGACAACGAACCAGATTGAAAATCCGGAATGCATCAGACTCGGAGAGCAAATCATTGCTATGGCAGCAAAAATGTAAGACATTGAAGACTGCTTTTTCAGGGAAGTCAGACCTGTCTGATATGTCTTCCTCAGCATTCTGTCGTTGATGATTCTCTGATTGTCAACAATCTGACGGAGGTTTTTCATCTGCTCCTTCAATTCGAGCAAAGTATCGTTGTTTTCCATAATTACTGCATCTTTTTGAGTTGTTCACGAATCCTGACAAGACGGATTGAAACGTTCTTTGTTGATATTCCGACTATCTGGCCGATTTCTTCATAGCTCAGATTTTCGAGCCAGAGCAGGACGATTGCCCTGTCGAAAGGTCCAAGTTTGGAAATCCTTTCCCTCAGCATTCCGGCCTGTTTTGATTTAGTATCCGACTCATCAAACAGGTCGATGTCCATGTCCAGCGGCTCGGTGCGAAGTCTGCGTTTCTTCTTGCGGTCATAGGAAATGCAGGTGTTAAGGGATACTTTCCATATCCAGGAACTGATTGCAGCATCGCCTCTGAATCCGTCAGCTCCTTTCCACAGGTTGATCAGAATTTCCTGGAAAAGGTCGGCGACCTCGTCCTTGTCAGATGAAAACATATAGCAGACCGTGTATATGGTCCCCTTATGTTTCCGAATAGTCATTTCAAATTCAGTTTCAGTCATTCTTGTTGATTTTTACTCATTAGACGCGGCTTTCCTCCGAAAACTACATCCAAAGTTAATATTTTCCCAATTGCCGAAACCGAGTTTTTTTTATTAATTTTGCGGCGGTTTTGTACACGGTGTGCAGAATTGGATAATTGACAGATATAATGGCAAGAAGAACTCGCGTGAGATTTGCGCCGTCACCAACAGGACCGCTCCACATGGGCGGAGTCAGGACAGCGCTTTACAACTACCTCTATGCAAAGCAGCACGGAGGCGATTTCATCATAAGAATTGAGGATACAGACTCTCAGAGATTCGTTCCGGGAGCTGAAAAATATATTATTGAAGCACTCAACTGGTGCGGAATCATTCCGGATGAAGGTGTTGATGCAGAGGGCAATGTAGTTGAAACTGCTTCTGAGCGTCATCCGCACGCGCCATACAGGCAGAGCCAGAGGAAGAGCATATATCGCAAATACGCCGAGGAACTTGTTGAGAAGGGCTTTGCATACTATGCATTCGATACAGCAGAGGAACTTTCTGCAAAGAGAGCTGCCATGGAGGCTGAGGGCAAGACTTTCATCTACAATCACACTTCACGCATGGAGCTTCGCAACTCCCTTTCGATGCCTGAGAGTGAGTGGAGGCCGCTTCTGGAGAGCCATACAGACTGGACAATCCGTTTCAAGATGCCTGAAGGCAGGGTTGTGAAGATGGATGACCTGATTCGCGGCCATGTCGAGGTCAACACCGTTACCCTGGACGACAAGGTGCTCTGGAAAAGAGCAGATGAACTGCCTACCTATCATCTTGCCAATATAGTGGATGACCACCTGATGGAAATCACCGAGGTCATCAGGGGTGAAGAGTGGCTGCCTTCGCTTCCGCTTCACTACCTGCTTTATGAAGCTTTCGGATGGACTGACACCATGCCACGCTTCGCTCACCTTTCACTCCTGCTGAAGCCGGACGGAAAAGGCAAGCTTTCAAAAAGGGACGGAGACCGTCTCGGCTTCCCTGTCTTCCCTCTCAAATGGACAAATGCAGAGGGAGAGGTGTCAAGAGGATACCGTGAGGACGGCTATTTCCCTGAGGCTTTCGTGAACCTGCTTGCAATGCTCGGATGGAACCCTGGTGATGACAGGGAACTTTTCACCATGCCTGAGCTCATCGAGGCTTTCTCACTTGAGAGGGTTATCAAGTCAGGTGCAAGGTTCAATCCGGACAAGGCAAAATGGTACAATAAGGAATATCTCAGGACCAAGACCGCAGAGGAACTTACCGGGCTCTATATCCCGATTCTTGAGTCCAAGGGCATGCAGATTGTCGATTGTGCAAAATGTGCCCTCACTGCAGGTTCGCAGATGAGTGTTCAAGGTGCTGATTTCCAGAATCATATCTTTACTCGTGACTATGTCCTCCGCATTGTTGGGCTCATCAAGGAAAGGGCTTCATTCGTGGCAGACTTCTGGGATATTGCTTCATATCTGTTCGTAAGTCCTGCCTCATTTGTGGAAAAGGATGCTGCGAAATTCTGGAAAGAAGAAAACTACAGCCTTGCTCTCAAAGTGGCTGATTTCATTCTTGCCTTTGAAGGTGAATTCACCAAGGAGGCTCTCGAAGGACCGCTTGAGGAGTTCATCCGTGGCAATGAGTGGCCGATGGGCAAGGTAATGAATTGCCTGAGACTTGCCCTCGTGGGTGCTTCCAGCGGACTTGGTATTGCTGACATCGTCACCCTTATCGGAAAAGAGGAGTTCGGCCGCAGGATTGAGTTCATCAAGGAAACTCTTGGCTGTTAAATAATTATAATAGAAATATGAAAATAGGAATATGCAGTGACCACGCTGGTTTTGAATATAAGACCAGACTGATTGCATGGTTGGAAGAAAACGGCCATGAAGTTGTCAATTTCGGTACTGATTCTGCTGACAGTATGGACTATCCTGATGTGGCTCATCCTCTTGCAGCGGCGGTGACCAAAGGAGATGTCCAGTGTGGCATTGCTATGTGCGGCACAGGAAATGGAATGTCCTTTTGCCTGAACAAGCATATCGGTATCCGTGCCGGTCTTGCCTGGAGTGTGGAAATCGGCAAACTTCTCAAGCAGCACAATAATGCCAACATACTTGTGATGCCGGCAAGATTCATCCCTTTTGAAGAAGTTGTCAATATAACCAAAGCATGGATTGATACTTCCTTCGAGGGGGGAAGGCACCAGCGCAGAATTGAAAAAATCGAGCAGTTTTAGAGCATTCAGAACTGTATCATTTGAATAAAACCATATCACTTGTGGAAGCATATATCCCTACAAGTCAGGATAAGAGCCTGTCACACAATATTGAAGATTATCCCGGGGGTATAGTAATCCCCGTGGATAAACCATACAGGTGGACTTCCGCAGATGTGATAAGAAAGGTGAAATTTGCTGCCATAAGGCATTTCAACAAGAAAAATCTCAAAGTCGGACATGCAGGCACTCTCGACCCTTTGGCTACGGGAGTGCTTCTTGTGTGCATAGGCAACGCCACCAAGCTTGCAGAATCGCTTCAAGCCCATGACAAGGAATATGTGGCCGGCATCAGTTTCGGGGCAACCACTCCTTCCTATGACCTGGAAAAGGAAATTGACAGGTTCTTCCCGCATGAACATATTGACGAAGAGGCTGTACGTGAGGCTCTTTCAGGTTTCATAGGAGAGCAGGACCAGGTGGCGCCGCTGTTTTCAGCCAAGTCTGTGGACGGAGTCAGAGCCTATGAACTTGCCCGCAAGCTATACAAGGAAGGCGGTTCGATGGATCAGGCAGCACGTGAGCTTATACGTACAAGCCGGATCCGCATCACGGAATTGGAACTGCTTTCATTCTCGGCCGCATCTTGCATGAAGGCAAACACCCCTGCAGAAAATGCGGCAACTGCGGCAAGTCAGACCTCAGACAGGTATTCTGGCAGCACCACGTTGTCTGCCGCCTCATCAAGAATCAATGTTACGGACAATACTGCCCTCGGACTGCCTCGTGCAGTGGTCAGAATTGCCTGCAGCAAAGGAACTTACGTGCGCGCCTTTGCTCGCGATCTGGGAGAGGCGCTCGGAAGCGGAGCCCATCTGGACAGCCTTCAGCGCTCTGCAAGCGGTGTATTCCGCGTAGAACACTCCCTTACTGTAGAACAGGTCACAGCACTTCTTCAAGCCTGACATATTAATATCAACTACATATGAAACGCTCTCTTTTATCAATCATCCTTGCCCTTGCAGCCCTTGCTGCCGGTGCAAAAAACATTCAGGTTAACACCCCGAACACCACTCTGCTCCTGACAGCAGAACAAGGCAAGACCGTGTATGTCCAGTATTATGGAGACCGTCTTGAAGATGCCTCTCAGGTGAGAAGTGCACAGCTTGGCAAGACGCCAGCCTATCCTTGCTTCGGGTACGGAAAAGACTTCTTCAATTCGTTTGCCCTGAGCGTAGTACACTCGGACGGTGACCTGGGCACTGACCTTCGCTATGTAAGCGACATTTACAAAGAGAAAGACGGCATTCACGATTGGGTAATAACCACCAGGGACAGCAAACATAATTTCGAAGTGGATCTTTGTTACCGTACATACGACAACTGTGACGTTATGGAAATGTGGACAGTAATCCGTAACGGTGAAAAGAAGCCTGTAACCCTCGAGAAATTCGCCAGTGCAGCCCTGCCTTTCCGTCAGGGAGATGTCTGGGTGAGCCATATACATGGAAAATGGGCGACTGAAGGCTATCTGACAGAAGAGCCGCTCAATAAAGGAATATTCGAAGTCAGCGACATCGCCTGCCCTAAGAATGCTTTCCTGAACCGTCCGAACATCATGCTCTCTCTTGACGGCAAGCCAAGTGAGAACAGCGGCAGGACAGTGGGAGCGGTGCTTTGCTGGAGCGGCAATTTCAAGATGACGGTCAATACCAATTTTGAACAATACCACTACCTCGTATGCGGAATAAATGAAACAGGCAGCCGCTACACTCTTGGAAAAGGAGAAAGTTTCACAACACCTGCCCTTGCAATGGTTTATTCCAATGAAGGCAAGGGAGGAGTGAGCCGCAACTATCACAGATGGGCACGCCTTGATGGCAAAATCCACAATGGGCAGGCTCTCCGCAAGACCCTTCTGAACTCATGGGAAGGCGTTTACCTGAATGTAAGCCAGGACGGAATGGAGAAAATGATGGATGGTGTCCAAGCTCTCGGCGGAGAACTCTTCGTAATGGACGACGGATGGTTCGGCTGCAAATACAAACGCAGTGTTGACAACTGCGCCCTGGGAGATTGGGTTACTGACCGCGAGAAACTGCCTGACGGAGTGCCATCATTGCAGAAAGCAGCTGAAGAAAGAGGACTCAAATGGGGCATCTGGATTGAGCCTGAAATGACAAATACCCTCAGAGAACTCTATGAAAAACATCCGGATTGGGTAATCTGCAACCCAGGCAGGGATGTAGTCTGCGGACGCGGAGGCACACAGCTCATACTTGACATGAGCAATCCTGAAGTTCAGGATTTCGTGTTCAAGGTGGTTGATGACATCATGACAGAAACACCTGAAACCTACTATATCAAGTGGGACTGCAACATGGAAGTATATTCAGTGGGCTCTTCATACCTGAGTGCCGACAAGCAGAGCCATCTGTATGTGGATTATCACCTCGGCCTGATCAAGACACTGGAAAGAATTCGTGCGAAATATCCTGACCTTGTAATCCAGAACTGTGCAAGCGGCGGCGGACGTATCAATTACGGACTCATGCCTTACTTTGACGAATTCTGGACGAGTGACAACACCGATGCGGAGCAGCGTCTTTTCATTCAGTGGGGAACATCAATGTTCTTCCCTACATGTGCAATGGCTCAGCATGTCAGCGCCTCACCTAACCACCAGACAGGCCGCGTACTGCCTCTGAAATTCCGTTTCGATGTGGCAATGACTGGCCGTCTCGGAATGGAAATGAAGCCTTCAGACCTGACTGAAGAAGAATTCAAATTTGCAAAGAATGCATTCAGCACTTACAAGGATATCCGCCCTATAGTACAGCAGGGTGACCTCTACAGGATACTCTCACCTTATGAGGACAATGGCTTTGCAAGTGAGATTATCGTAGCTGAAGACAAGTCGCAGGCAGTATTCTTCGCCTACAAGTTCCGCCAATATGCAAAGCAGCAGGACTGGCCGATCTTCCGTTTCGACGGCCTTGACCCGGATGCAAAATACACTCTCACGGAGCTTAACAGAGTGGAATCTCCGGAAGCATGGGAAGGCAAGACCTTCACCGGCCGCTTCCTTATGAACACCGGCCTTGAACTCAAACTCAAAGGAGTTTATTCAAGCTGCGTCATCAAGTGCACCAGACAATAGGCATCCACAACTGCAAGTCGATATAAACCCGAAAATCTCCGTCCACGGCGAGAATCATAAGTAATTAATAATCAATGGGTATTATAAAAAGTTGTGGAAGGTTCGGGCAAAATTTGAAAGATATGAGCAGCAGAACAAATTGAAGCACTGAATGTTATGATTACGGCGTCCATCCTAACATCTACGGATACCGTCTGATGGAAACCATCATCATGGAAGAATTCTGATTGTACAGGTTAATAAACAATGGCTGCCACAAAGAAGATTAATCTGATCTGGATTATTTTAATGTTTGCCTTTCTGCACATCTTGGCGATATTGATGTGCAGAAAGGCAAACATCAGCAGCAAATACATACTGACGGCATTGTCAATTGCAATGACCACATTGGTTTGCATAAGACAAAAACTGGATATCAAGGCGACGGTCATTTGCATCATCCTGGTCAATCTTTTGGGAGCATTCCTTGGAAATGAACTGATGGATCTCCTGCGATTCATTTTCGGAAGGAACCGTGTCAACGGGCCATTGTCCACCTTCCTGACGACATGCATATTGGGATATAGCCTGACCTTTATCGGGAAATTTCTGAAACCAACGGGCAATGACTCATACCGAATCAAAGAAAAATACGTACTATATTTGACAGTGGCATCTTTCCTCATCCTTACAGTAAGGATAGTATTTGAGGATTATATCACCCACAACCTGTTCACAGTCAAGAAACTGAATGAGATAATCACGATATTCTTCAGCCACCCTACTACACTTTTGGTCATGGCTTGCTTATCGATTTTCCTGACTGCAAACCCAAGCAAAAGCCGGAGGCATCTCAACCACAAGGTCCTCTATGATTTCCTGATATTGTTTGTTGTCATGTGTCCTGCAGTTTCTGGATTTCTCATGCTGTTCCTGCAGGGAAATGCTTATGTGGCAAATGTCTCTCCTCTGAATCTTTTCATTGAACTCTACGTGGCATCCCTTATTATTGAAGCAACAGCCTATTCTATCGCTTTACTTGTCAATTATGCTTTTGAGGCAAATGCAAGGACTATTGAAGAACGGGTAAAAGCTGATCAGGCTAAAATGCAATACCTTAGTCTCAAGCGCCAGATGAGTCCTCACTTTCTGTTCAACAATCTTAATATTCTTGACTGCATGGTGGCAGAGGGCAAGAACAAAGATGCACGTAATTTCATCAACAACCTTGCAGGAGTGTATCGGTTCATGTTGAAGTATGAAGATGAAGCATTCGTCATACTCCGCGAGGAGCTGACATATGTAAAGATGTATGTCAATCTCCTGACGGTAAGATTTCCTGACGGACTATCCGTTTCATATGACATCAGGGAAAATGATATGGAATCATTCATCTGCACATACTCCATCCAGCTCCTTGTAGAGAATGCTGTAAAGCATAATTCCACACAAGAAAACAATCCTCTCAGGATAAGCATGACTACGGATGGGAAAAATATCACAGTAATGAACAATCTCATTCCAAGATTATCACCTGTTGAATCAACCGGGCACGGCCTTGAATATATCAAACAAAGCTACAAAGAAAGATGCGGCATGGAAATATCCATTACCCAGAGCGATTGTGAATATAAAGTATCAATCCCGTTAATCTGATTTTGAAACCGTACATGTAAAATTTCTGACAGTATGAAAGCAATGATTATCGAAGACGAGTACATGGCTCGCGAGCACCTTGCAGAAACACTGTTGAATTTGTTTCCTGACATTGAAATAGTCAAGAAGACAGGCAGTGTGAAAGAAAGTGTCGAATGGTTGAAATCACATAAGAAAGATGCAGACATCATCTTCATGGACGTTGTTCTGGTCGACGGACATTGCTTTGAGATATTCCATCGCATTGAAATTCAATGTCATGTCATCATTACTACCGCATATGATAAATACGCACTAAAAGCATTTGAGAACAATTGTGTCGATTACATTCTCAAGCCTGTTCAGGAAGACGCATTGAGAAGGGCTGTTG
>JBJFDE010000198.1:0-2000 GCA_051889855.1 Candidatus Cryptobacteroides sp.
CCACTGACGAAGTATTGGGGGATATTTTTCGGAATTTTTGCGTAGGAAAATAGAACCGCATAACACATTGCTATTCAATCAATTACGTGTATATAGGGTGTACAGCCTTCTGCGAATTTGCAGAGGGCTTTTTTGTTGATATTCAACTGCTTAGATATACACCGATTTTCCAATTATTATCATACTTTGGTCACCAGTTGTACACCTATTTGGACAGATGTTACATCAAGGGCGAATCCGTGGACATTGTGTGACACCGTGATACACCGTGTGACATACTGTGACAATGCGTGACATCATTGGAGATATCAACCATGCAACCATAGAAGGTATGAACAAGATCACTTACAAGAAGCGTTGTGAGTTCTGCGGGGCAGAGTTCACAACACCTAATCATTCGCGCCGCTACTGCAGCAAGCGATGCGTACAAGCCACCTACAAGATGAGGCTTAAGGAGAAGCAGAAATCTGACGCAGTCAAGACTCTTGAAAGAAGCCACGGGCTGATGCCTGAGGTCTGCTATTTCAGCGTGACACAGACCGCATCAATCCTGGGACTGTCCCGGATGTCCGTCTATCGGATGATATACGACGGGCGCCTCAAGGCCACAAGGTTGTCATCCAGGGCGACAAGAATAAGCAGAGAAGACATAGAATCCACTATGGTAGCGCAGAGGAGGTTCTCCCCTGTCGATTTCTACACATTCAACGACATCCTGAAGATGACCGGACGTTCCAGGTCCTGGACGTTCAATTTCCTCCGGAGGAACGCAATCTCTCACACGTGCCATTCCGGCATCAGGCACTATGACAAGCTCCACTTTGACAAGGCCTGGGCACAAACCTCGGTTACCCTGCCTGAAAAAGGATGGCTAACCTTGGAGCAGGTCTGCAATGAATTCCACATGAAAAGGTCATTTGCTATCCTTCAATTGACAGTGCATCAGATTACAAGAAGGACATCGGGCAACACGACTTACTACTCAAGACGGGAAATCATTAACATAACAGGGTCTTCCGGCGGCAGTTATTTCTGCTCTGTGCAGGAAGCCATGAATGATTACGGCATGAGTTACGATCAGGTACGCCATTATCTCAAGCAAGGGAAGATTCAGTCACAAGTAATCAACGGCGACCTGAAGTTTGAGCGGGACCTTTTCGAAGAAGCAGCCCACATCAAGGATAGAACACCCAAAACAGTAGAATGATGAAAGCGACAAGAATCAATATACGCAAGCGTCAGATTTCGAATGGACGCTCAAGCCTTTACCTTGACTACTACCCCGGAGTATTTGACCGGATAAAGAAAAGGATGGTCCGCCATGAGACTCTGTACCTGTATGTTTATGACCGGCCGAAGACGGTTGCCGACCGGCAGCACAATGACGAAATGATGGAAATCGCACGACAGATAAGGACGAAGAGAATGATTGACATCAGTTCTGCATACTACGGAATCACCAAGAAGGCCGCATTGATAAAGGGGGATTTCCTTCAATATTTTGAGGAACGCTGCATGCTTAAGAACGGCACCTACCATAGTGTATTCAAGCACTTTTATCAGTTCTGCAACGGATACTGCACGTTTGAACAATTGTCCGTGACGATGTGCGAGCAGTTCAGGCATTACCTGTTGCATGCAGCACAAAGCAGGACGACAGGAAAACCGCTCAGCAAAACTACGGCATCTTCATACTATGACATATTTCTATATATCCTGAAGATTGCGTACAATGACAATGCAATCAGCAGCAACCTTGCTGAATGCGTTTCCGGAATCAGGGCTGAAAAGAAAATCATGACCAGCCTGAACTACGAAGAACTTGACAGGTTGTTCAAGACCCCGTGCAAATATGAGGTATTGAGGCGAGCGTCCATTTTTGCTGTGCTTTCGGGACTGCGCAGAGGTGATATACTCGCATTGGACTGGAAGGACTACGAGAAAGATTACCATGGAAAGCCGACTTTCAGGATAGTGACGAAAAAGACCGGGGCTGTCTC
>JBJFDE010000199.1:0-1987 GCA_051889855.1 Candidatus Cryptobacteroides sp.
AACTCCTTGAAAAGAAAGAGCATATTTCAATCATCATCGATGAATACGGCACATTCCGCGGAATCGTAACCATGGAAGACGTGATTGAAACTATGCTCGGTCAAGAAATCGTTGACGAGACTGACGAAGTCGTAGATATGCAGGAACTCGCCAAAGAGCAGTGGGAAGAAGCCCAGAAAGACATCCTCAAAGCAGACTGATCTATTTGTCCTGTTCAATCAGCTGCAGCAATTTGTCGATTGCTTCGGATTCCGGTACATGCCGCAGGACAGGTGTCTTGCCTTTGTAAATCGACACTTTTCCATTGCCTTCACCGACATATCCCCAGTCAGCATCAGCCATTTCACCAGGTCCGTTCACGATACATCCCATCACGGCAATCACCATTCCTTTCAGATGTGAAGTCCTGCGCTTTACTTCGTTGAAGGTGCTTTCCAGGTTATACATTGTTCTGCCACAACCAGGACAAGCTACATATTCAGGCCTGTAGAAACGTCTGCGTGCAGCCTGCATCAGCTCATCTTCAAGATATGAAGCATATTCACTTCCATCAAGCATGACCTGGGAGCCATTTTCGTCAAGATAAAAGCCCTTAAGCAGCACCTGGTCTATTTCCTTGTCCAGCAGTCTCTTGCCGAAGTCGCATGAAAAATCCATCAGAAGCCTCTCCTTCGATGGAGCATGATAGGTTGCAATGGCTATCTTTCCCTCTATGCTCAAACCAACCATACAAGAGTGGAGTCTGTGGCCATACCTGTCAGAAAGGTATTCAGCCACAGGTATCTCATTTTCAGGGTCCTCGGTCAGGGAAACCCTCACGGTATCGCCAATTCCCTCTGAAAGCAAGGCGGAAATGCCGACGGCAGACTTTATACGGCCGGCATCACCATTGCCAGCCTCCGTCACGCCAAGATGCAGAGGATATACTTTTCCATTCTCCTGCATCTGCTTGTACAGCAAGCGGTAAGCCTCTGTCATGATATAGGTGTTGCTTGCCTTAAGGGACACGACGATATTCTCAAACTCATTTTCGGCGCACATCTCAAGCCACTCCATCACAGCCTCCTTCATAGCCAGGGGGGTATTGCCGTACATATTGGTAATCCTCTCGCCCAGAGAACCATGGTTCAGACCAATCCTTATGGCAGTGCCATTTTCCTTGCACACCTTCACCAATGAAGCGAATTGTTCCTTTGCCTTCTGATGGTCCCTGTGGAAATTTCCGGGATTAATCCTGACTTTCTCAACCACTTTTGCAGCAGCTATGGCTATATCGGAAGAAAAATGCACATCAGCAACCAATGGGGTGTCAACACCCATTTCCCTGAGCCTGCGCTTTATTTCACCCAATGCCTCCACGTCAGACATAGAAGGCACCGTCAGGCGGATGATCTGCGCTCCGCCTTCAGCCAATCTCTTACACTGAGCCACGGAAGCATCAATATCGGCAGTGTGAGTATTGCACATAGTCTGCACCACTATCGGATTGTCACCACCTATGACGACGTTGCCGACCCTGACTTCCAAAGATCTGATATTGTCATTCGTTTTCATACACACTTTCTTTAGCTAATTTTTTCAGTTGATTCCTGGTCATTCCCGTCCTCTTGGTAATCTGGAAGTGAAGACCGACTGATATTATTATATTGGAAGGATATGCGAACCTATAATAATCTTTGCTCGCATAATCCGGCTCATACAAAGAAGACAGAGAATGCTTGTACATTCCTTGGATATGAATCTCAACAGGGTCGAAAATCAGTCCGAACCCTATTCCGCCCTTGATGCCATAGTCAACCCTCCTGTCCGTTTCCTTGAACGCATTCTCCAATTCTGGTTTCACATATCCGGTATTTCCCGGAAATCTCTGAATCTTCAATCTGTAACCGGCATAACATCCGATGTTTATCATAACCTTCATTTTCCAGAAATCCAGATGCATGTGGGCAAGAACAGGGAGTTCTATCATGTCAATCAAGGCACTTTC
>JBJFDE010000200.1:0-1985 GCA_051889855.1 Candidatus Cryptobacteroides sp.
GTTTCCAATATTCCTATCGAGACTCTCCTTGGATATATCAAATCCGGGGAGATAGCTATTCCTGAAATCCAACGACCATTTGTCTGGAAGCCTCGTCAGGTACGCGATCTGATCGACTCGCTTTACACAGGATACCCAACAGGCTATCTGATAATCTCCCAGAATCCTGATATGCGGCTCAAGGATGGGACTTTGTCTGTCGGAAAGAAGATAATGATTGACGGCCAGCAGAGGACAACAGCATTGATGACGGCCATTGTGGGCCTTGAGGTAATCACTGAAGACTTCACCAAGAAGCGCATCAAGATAGCCTTCAATCCGCTTCTGCCGGATGAAACCGAAGAGGAACGCTTCAAAGTTCAGGACAATGCCATCTTGAAGGATAAGAAATGGATCTCGGATATATCAGTAGTCTTTGCCCACGACTTCGACAGTTTCGATTTTGTGACAAAATACTGCGAAGATAATCCGGGAGTCAATCAGAGGGACATCAATGCAGCGATAATGAGGCTTATGAAAATACAGTCCCGTCAGATTGGAGTCATCACTCTTGACAAGGAGTTGACAATAGATCAAGTTACCGATATTTTCATCCGTATCAACAGTCAGGGGGCGAAACTTAATCAGGCCGACTTCGCAATGTCTAAGATTGCCGCCAACACCGAATATGGCGGAAATTTGCTCCGCAAGGCCATTGACTATTTCTCCCACCTTGCTGTTCAGCCGGAATGGTACCAAGATATGTGCAAGGATGAGGAGTTTTATCAGACGGATTTCTTTAAGGCTCTGGAGTGGCTTAAGGATGACAAGGAAGATATATTTGACTCCGGTTACAGTGACATACTGCGCATCTCCTTTATGTACAAATTCGGTCGTGGCAAAATGAAGGATCTGGTGAGCTTGCTTGGTGGCCGTAATTTTGAGACAAAGGAATACAATGTTGAAATTGCGGAGCAGTCGTTCAAACTCCTGAAAGAGGGTGTGCTGGATTTTATGAACAGGTACAGCCATCTGAATTTCATTCTGGCAATTAAGTCCATTGGCATAAAGTCAAAAAAACTCATCAATTCGGATTTGACCTTGGACTTCGCCTATACGCTATATTTGCTCCTTTCCAAAGACCAGAATTTCGATGCCAAGACGGTTGATCGCTTTGTTCAGAAATGGTATGTTCTCTCAACACTGACCAGCCGTTATATCATGTCTCCAGAGTCAAAGATGGACGAAGATTTGAGGAATATTAAAGCAAAGGGCTTCGAGGCATACTTTAAAGATGTTGAGGCAGCTGAATTGTCAGACACTTTCTGGCAAGTCGGTCTTGTCCAGAAACTTGAAACCCCTGTGATTAATAGCCCTTATTTCAACATCTTCCTTGCTGCCCAGATTTTCGGAAATGATAATGCTCTTTTCTCAAGAGGTACAAAGATAAACGACCTTCTGTCAATTATTGGTGACGTGCATCATATATTTCCTAAGAAGTACTTGACTGCAAACGGTATAACAAACAAGAGCGAGTACAACCAGATTGCAAACTACACCTATCTTGATACTCAGGTGAACAAGGATATCTCTGACGATGCGCCATGCGATTACTTTTCAAAAGCGATTGCAGCATGTCAGGCTGGCGAGGCCGCTTACGGCAACATCAACAACTATGATGAACTGCTGGAGAATTTTAGGCAGAACTGTATTCCGGTCGAGATTGCCTCAATGACGCATATTGATTATCGGGAGTTCCTGCAGAGGAGACGCGAGATGATGGCAGACAAGATTCACAAGTATTACGATAGTATTTAAGAACTAAATAAGAAAAATATGTACCAAGGAAAACACGAGCTCTTGAATCCTGAGAGACACGAAGAGACAAGGAATGAGTGCATCTCCTACAGAGGAGGTGCCATCTATACAGCTTTTATTGAGCTGGAAGAGATTATTAACAAGGCCGAATTTGCTCAGCAATACTTGGGCGAGTCGAGCGAGGATTT
>JBJFDE010000201.1:0-1985 GCA_051889855.1 Candidatus Cryptobacteroides sp.
TTATTTCCCTGAATGCCGCTTTGAATTTCTTCCCTGAAATATCCCTGATTACTGTATAATAGGAACCTAGATTATACGGCCTTCTTGCTGAAAGTTCATACATTCTGTACATAAAATCGGGACAATCGTACAGTGTCCTGAGCCCTCCGATGGTAATGTATCCGAGAGAATAATAATTCGGCACGTAGAAACGTTGTGAACCATATCTCCATTTGTAATATGAACGGTCGTTGATTCCCTGGTCGAAGGCAATCCTGTAATAATTGAGAAATTCCGCCGTCCTGCCCCTTCCTGAAGTGGAATAGGCTGTCTCGGTGATTACGGCATCGCCTTCCATCGCGGAAATTCCCGGATAGAAAAGCGAGCAGGCTATGTTGAACATCTCACCGAAAATAAAGTTGAACGGCTTGAGTGCCCGGGTCAATGCAAACTGCATCTGACTGACATGCCTGTTTTCATGGATGGCCAGCATCTTATGCCATGGAAGAGGCTCAGGGCTGTATGGAGAGGGGATGGTGAAAAGGTCCATTCTTTTCGGGGCCCATGCAACGGAACCATTTTCTCCGTTCCACGTATGCAGGACCACGGGCATTTTCGTTCCCCATCCTCCCGAAGTCATGTAACCGGTCGTCCTTGAAACGGAATTGCGATATTTCTCCAAATTCCTTCCATAGAGGAAGGCAAGAGAGTCGTTCCCTCGTGGATATATGATTCTATAGTGGTCTGTATCAACGCTGTTCCATTTCAATCTCCCCGGATCATCTCCTGTGACATAGAACTGTGCCCGGCAGAATTGGGGAAGAAGAAACAGGGCCGCGGCAACAAGAATTAGTTTCAGATAAAACTTATATTTCATTATTTCGGTCCGGTTTATCAAGTACGGCTGCAAATCTATGTATTTTTTTATAAATTTGTGGGGATTTGAACATACAATAAATGGTAGGAAATGCGTAAATTATTGATATTATTTATTCCTGTCATCCTTGTTTTCGGATGCAAAGGGCACGGCAGTGAGGAAATCGGAGCCGTGTCTTTTCCTGTTGTGATGCCTCCTGCTATGATGGATTCCCCACAGGACAGGGCGGATTTTCTTGCCATGCACTACTGGGATGCATTCACGGATACTTCCAGGGAATATTCCACTGACACTTCCCTTGTGGGCGGGGTGAGGAAAACAGAACTGGAGCAGAAATTTGCAGATTGGGTGTCATGCCTTAACATCGTTCAAATGCCTCTGGCCATGAAGGCAGCGGGAAACCTCTTTTCCAAGGTGCTTGCATGCGAGGCAAAGGATAGTTCATCGACAATGTTTGAAAATATCAATGAATTGGTTTACAAATATTTATATGAACCAAATTCTCCTTTCAGAAATGAGGATATCTATGGTGTCTATGCTTCCAGACTTTCCTCATGCGACCTTCTGGACAGCCTGAGCAGGGAAAGATATGGACGGGAGGCAAGAATGTGTGCATTGAACCGCGTCGGGACTAAGGCCACGGATTTCAGGTTTTCGGACAAAAACGGAAGGATTCACAGCCTCTATTCCGTGAAGGCAGACTGGATACTTCTGTTTTTCAGCAATCCGGGATGTCAGGCCTGTATGGAAATTATCGAGGGATTGAAAAGCACGGACGAAATATCAATGATGATACGCTCCGGTGAACTGGCCGTGCTGAACATATATATAGATGAAGATATTGAAGCCTGGAGGTCCTATATGCCTGTTTATCCTAAAGAATGGTACAATGGATTCGACCCGGACTATGTGATAAGGACGGATGAACTCTACAATGTGAGGGCGATACCTTCGCTTTATGTCCTGGATTCACAGAAGAATGTCATAATGAAGGATGCAGTTCCCGACAAGGTGTTTTCATTTTTTTGCAATCTCGTCAATTAATCATAACTTTGACATCCCTCAGGACCAATAGAACATGAAAATCTTTGATATATTTTCGCCCAAGGGCGATATCAAATGATTTTCA
>JBJFDE010000202.1:0-7152 GCA_051889855.1 Candidatus Cryptobacteroides sp.
TTCTTGACAAGGTAAACACTCCGGCTGATATAAGGAATCTGACTATCGGACAGCTCAGGCAACTCTGTAGTGAGATCCGTCATTATATGGTGGAATGTTGTTCCGTGAATCCGGGTCATCTGGGTTCGAGCCTTGGTGCTGTCGAGCTAATCATTGGTATGCATTATGTCTATGATACTCCCAATGACAAACTTGTCTTTGATGTAGGACATCAGGCCTATGCCCATAAAATCATTACCGGACGTCGTGAAGCCTTCAAAGGCAACCGAAAGAAGGATGGTATCAGCGGTTTCCCGAAACGATCTGAAAGTCAATATGATGTGTTCGGAGCCGGCCATTCGTCAACATCCATTTCGGCTGCTTTGGGTTTTGCCGAGGCATCAAAACAGCTCCATCTCGCCCAGAAGGTTGTCGCCCTCATCGGGGATGGCTCCCTCACGGGAGGACTTGCACTCGAAGGACTGAATAATGCCGGTGCTGCAAAATCGGACATTCTTGTCATTCTCAACGACAACAATATTTCAATAGACAGGAATATCGGAGCAATCCACAATTACCTGCTTCGTGTGACCACAAGCCGCAAATACAACAAGGCGAAAGAGAAAATATGGAATCGTCTGGGTGACAGCGTCCTGAGGCAGAACCTCCAGAGGATGACCGTCAATGCCAAATCCTCGATTGTCCGCAGCAGTGGCGGAGATTTCTTCGAGGCGATGGGATTCAGGTATTTCGGGCCTATTGACGGTAATGATATTGACCAGGTAGTGGATACCCTCAGGAGGTTGAAAGGCCTGAACGGACCTATCTTGCTTCATACCATCACGAAGAAAGGCAAAGGTTATGCTCCTGCCGAGGCTGACCAGACTCTCTGGCATGCGCCTGGAAAATTCGATCCTGAAACAGGAAAGAGGGTGAAGAAGGAACATAGCACGGACAGGTATCAGGATGTTTTCGGTCAGGTTCTTGTTGATCTGGCGAAGTTGAACCCTAAGGTGGTCGGAATCACTCCTGCCATGGCTTCAGGTTGCGGAATGAACAAACTTGCTGAGCTCATGCCTGAAAGGTTCTATGACGTCGGAATTGAGGAAGAGCATGCCGTGACTTTTTCTGCTGGTCTTGCCGCAGGCGGAATGAAGCCGTTCTGCAATATTTATTCGTCATTTTCGCAGAGGGCTTATGACCAGATAATACATGATGTGGCTTTGCAGAATCTTGGAGTTGTCTTGTGTCTTGACCGTGCAGGTCTTGTCGGTGAGGACGGTGCCACCCACCATGGCTGCTATGACATGGCGGCCTATCGCAGTATCCCGAATGCTGTAATCTGTGCTCCGAAAGATGAACTTGAATTGAAGAATATGATGTTCTCGGCAATGAATTATCCTGGAGGTCCCTATATTATAAGGTATCCGCGCGGATATGCCGAGGGTGTGCCTTGGAGGAATGCAGAGTTTGAGATGATGACCCCTGGGGTGGGGGAATGTCTGAGGCGTGGAGAACGGATAGCCCTTGTATGTGCCGGTCCTTTTGCCAACAGGGCAGCCGAGGCTTCGGATGAAATCTTCGAGAGTGAGGGCTGGAGACCTGCCGTATATAATATAAGGTATATAAAACCTGCTGATAATGCCATTCTCAGGGAAATTTCGGAGAATTTTGATCTTGTGATTACCGTTGAGGACGGATGTGTGAAGGGAGGTTTGTTCGGTGAGGTCTCGGAATATATGTCATCATTGGATAATCCTTTACCAGTCAGGGCTTTAGGTATTCCAGATGAATATATCCAGCAAGCTCCTCAGTCTGAGCAGAGGGCGGATTTGAGTCTGGACAGGAATGGGATAAGGACGAAAATTTTAGAGGAAAATTCAAAAATTCTTCAAAAAGTTTTGGAGAATAAGAAATAATGCCTATCTTTGCAATCCCAATTCGGAAACAGGGTCACAAAGAAAAGGGAAAAACAATGCCGATGTAGCTCAGTTGGCTAGAGCACGTGATTTGTAATCTCGGGGTCGTGGGTTCGACTCCCTCCATCGGCTCGAAGTTCTTTTCGAAGTTTATTTTTGAGTGGTCTCAACGCAGAAATCACCAAAAAGCTTAGGGAATTTTTCGAAGTTTATTTTTGAGGGATTTCAAGGCGAGCGAGTGAGGAGGGAGTGAGTTACCTCATGGTAATGACCGACCGACGATACGAAGCTCAACGCAGAAATCACCAAAAAGAAACGAGAAAACGGGAGAATACCAGAGTGGCCAAATGGGGCAGACTGTAAATCTGCTGGTTTATACCTTCGGTGGTTCGAATCCATCTTCTCCCACAAACTTTGAATTTTGTTACGGAATAACTGTGCAAATATTCAAAGTTTATTTTTGAGAAAGTAAAGAAATAAGCGGAAGTAGCTCAGTTGGTAGAGCATTAGCCTTCCAAGCTAAGGGTCGCGGGTTCGAACCTCGTCTTCCGCTCAAAAAAAACTACGCCAGTGTAGCTCAGGGGTAGAGCGCTTCCTTGGTAAGGAAGAGGTCGAGAGTTCAAATCTCTCCACCGGCTCTGCTTTTTTTGTATATAATACTCATAAAAGATAAAATTATGGCTAAAGAAACCTTTAAAAGAGACAAGCCGCATGTTAACATTGGTACTATCGGCCACGTTGACCACGGTAAAACTACTTTGACCGCAGCAATCACTACAGTGCTTGCAAAGAAAGGTCTTTCAGAGCTTCGTTCATTCGACTCTATCGACAACGCACCAGAGGAGAAAGAGCGTGGTATCACTATTAATACTGCACACGTAGAGTATCAGACAGCTACTCGTCACTATGCACACGTTGACTGCCCGGGCCACGCTGACTATGTGAAGAACATGGTAACTGGTGCCGCTCAGATGGATGGTGCAATCCTCGTTTGTGCTGCAACTGACGGTCCTATGCCTCAGACTCGTGAGCACATCCTTCTCGCTCGTCAGGTGAACGTTCCAAAAATCGTTGTATTCATGAACAAAGTTGACCTCGTTGACGACCCTGAGATGCTCGACCTCGTAGAAATGGAGCTCCGTGACCTCCTTTCATTCTACAAGTTCGACGGTGACAACGCTCCTGTTATCCGTGGTTCTGCTCTTGGAGCACTCAACGGTGACCCTCAGTGGGAGGAGAAAGTTATGGAACTCATGAATGCTGTTGACGAGTACATTCCGCTTCCTCCACGTGACAATGAGAAACCATTCCTTATGCCTATCGAGGACATCTTCTCTATCACAGGTCGTGGTACCGTTGCTACCGGACGTATCGAGACAGGTGTTATCCATGTTGGTGACGAGGTTGAGATCGTTGGTCTTGGTGAAGAGCCTAAGAAGACTGTCGTTACAGGTGTTGAGATGTTCCGCAAGCTCCTCGATCAGGGTGAAGCTGGTGACAACGTAGGTCTCCTCCTCCGTGGTATCGACAAGAAGGAAATCAAGAGGGGTCAGGTACTTGCTAAACCTGGTACTATTCATCCTCACGAGAAATTCCAGGCTGAGATTTACGTATTGAAGAAAGACGAGGGTGGTCGTCATACTCCATTCCACAACCACTACCGTCCACAGTTCTTCATCCGTACTCTCGACATCACTGGAGAGATTGCTCTTCCAGAGGGAGTAGAGATGGTAATGCCTGGTGATAACGTTACTATCACTGTAGATCTTATCTACCCTGTAGCTATCAACGAGGGACTCCAGTTCGCAATCCGCGAGGGTGGTCGTACAGTTGGTGCAGGTCAGGTAACAAAGATTTTGGACTAATCATTAGACCCAATATCTAGTGGGTGCCTTCGGACACCCACTTTTTTAGGGGAATAGTATAAGGGTAGTACAGAGGTCTCCAAAACCTTTAGTCTGGGTTCGAATCCTGGTTCCCCTGCAAAAAATATCAAAGGTTACGATTTGGTAATGTTTAACAGACGTTGCACTCGCTTCCAAATCCGCAGCGTCCATTAAATGTAAAGATGAGAAAGTTTATCAACTATCTGAAAGAGTCATACGCCGAGCTGACAAAGAAAGTTGCCTGGCCAAGCTGGGACAAGCTGACAAATTCCGCTATCCTCGTGATGGTGGCTTCTGTTATCTTGGCTGTTGTCATTTTCGCAATTGATTTCTGTTTCCAGCATCTGATGTCAGCTATTTACACTTTGTAACAATTACCTTATTTATGAGCGAGAGCAGTAAAAAATGGTATGTGCTGAGAGCAGCAGGTGGAAAAGAAAAGAAAGCCAAAGAGTATCTCGAAAAAGAGATTGAAAGATGTGGCCTTCAGGATCTGGTTTCTCAGGTCCTTGTACCTACTGAAAAGGTTTATAGAATCCGGGACGGAAAAAGAATCTGCACTGAAAGACTTTTCTATCCTGGCTATGTTCTTATCGAGGCAGAACTCACCGGAGAATTGCAGTATATCATCCGAAACGAAGTTCCTCACATGTCAGGTTTCCTTACTGAGAAACGAGACGTGAAGAGAGGAAGCGGTAAGGTTCAGGAAGAGAAATTGCCTATTCCTCTCAGAGATGACGAGGTAAAGAGAATTCTCGGAGAACAGGATGAGATTGTATCTTCTGAGGGTGAGACTGTAGTAGATTACTCAGTTGGTGAGGCAGTCAAGATCACTGACGGTCCTTTCAATGGATTCGACGGTACTGTTGAGGAGATTGTTGAAGACAGGAGCAAACTGAAGGTCATGGTAATGATTTTCGGACGCAAGACTCTATTGGAACTCAATTTTACACAAGTAACTAAAGAATAATCAGAAATTATGGCAAAAGAAGTTACTGGATTTATTAAACTCCAGATCAAAGGCGGTGCAGCAAATCCATCACCTCCAGTAGGACCGGCACTCGGTTCCAAGGGTTTGAACATCATGGATTTCTGCAAGCAGTTCAATGCCCGCACTCAGGAAAGCGCAGGTAAAGTGCTGCCAGTAGTGATTACTGTTTACAGCGACAAGTCATTCTCTTTCGTAGTTAAACAACCGCCTGTAGCAGTTCAGCTTAAAGAGGCTGCAAAAATTTCTTCCGGATCCGCAGAGCCAAACAGAAAGAAGGTTGCTTCTATCACTTGGGATCAGGTAAAAACAATTGCTGAGAGCAAAATGCCGGATATGAACGCATTCACTCTCAAATCTGCAATGACAATGGTCGCTGGTACAGCGAGAAGTATGGGTATCAAAGTCGAGGGCGAGTTCCCTGCTGACATCTAAAAATCACACGCAAAATGAGTAAACTGACAAAGAACCAAAAATTGGTCATCGCAAAATACGATGCTGACGCGCAGTATAAGCTTTCAGATGCATGTGATCTCGTAAAGGAAATCACCTTTACCAAATTCGATGCTTCAGTTGAGCTTCATGTCAACCTCGGTGTTGACCCAAGAAAGGCTAACCAGATGGTACGTGGTGTCGTAACTCTTCCTCACGGAACAGGTAAGCAGACACGTGTCCTTGTACTCTGTACTCCTGACAAGGAGAACGAGGCAAAAGAGGCTGGCGCTGATTTCGTAGGTCTTGACGAATTCATTGACAAGATCAAAGGTGGATGGACTGACGTTGATGTCATAATCTGTACTCCTTCAGTAATGGCTAAAGTAGGTGCTATCGGTAGAATCCTCGGTCCAAGAGGACTCATGCCTAACCCTAAGACCGGTACTGTAACTATGGAAATCGGTAAGGCTGTAAAAGAGGTTAAGGCTGGTAAGATTGACTTCAAAGTTGACAAGACCGGTATTGTTCATGCTGCTATCGGAAAGGCATCTTTCTCCGGAAAGCAGATTTATGAAAATGCTATGGAACTTATCAACGCTATCCTTAAGCTGAAACCTCAGACTTTGAAAGGAACTTACATGAAGGCAGTTTCTATCTGCACCACAATGAGTCCCGGTATTCATGTAGATATTAAAACAATCGGCAGTGCTGAGTAAATAAATTCAACGTTATGAGAAAAGAAGAAAAAGCCCAGATACTTGAATCAATTTCAGCACAGCTTTCAGAGACCCCTAATTTCTATATTACTGACATCTCTGGACTGAATGCTGGACAGACATCAAAACTCCGTCGCGAGTGCTTCGAGAAGAACATCAAGCTTGTTGTAGTTAAGAACACTCTTTTCCGCAAAGCTCTTGAGGCTCTTCAGGTAGAAGAAGTAGCACAGGTTTATCCTGCACTTGAGGGTCCTACAGCAATCATGTATTGCGAGACTCCTAACGCTCCTGCAAAACTTATCAAGAAGTTCAATGATGCAGGTTCTGACAAGCCGCTCCTTAAAGCTGCTTATGTTCAGGAATGTGCATTCGTAGGCGCAGACAAACTCAACGAGCTCTGCAACATCAAGTCACGCGAAGAACTCATCGCAGACGTTGTGGCTCTCCTCCAGGCTCCTGCACGCAATGTTATCTCCGCTCTTCAGAACGGTGGTCCACAGACAATTGCAGGCCTCGTAAAAACCCTTTCAGAAAAAGAATAAACAATAACAATTTAAATAGTTACAATTATGGCAGATATTAAAGCACTTGCAGAAGAGTTGGTTAACCTTACTGTAAAAGATGTTCAGGAACTCGCTAACATCCTCAAAGAGGAGTACGGAATTGAGCCAGCTGCAGCAGCAGTTGCAGTTGCAGGTCCAGTTGCAGGCGGCGAGGCTGCTCCAGCAGAGCAGACTGAGTTTGATGTAATCCTCAAATCAGCTGGTCAGGCTAAACTTGGCGTTGTAAAGGCTGTTAAAGAGGCAACTGGTCTCGGACTTAAAGAGGCTAAGGACATCGTTGACAAGGCTCCGGTAGCAGTTAAGGAGAAAGTTTCCAAAGCTGAGGCTGAGGCACTGAAGGCTGCCCTCGAAGAGGCAGGAGCAGAAGTTGAGATTAAATAACTTCTCCCCTTCCCCTCTGGTGGGAAAACAATTCAGGTTTAGGGCCAAATAGGCTCTAAACCTTTTTGTCGTAATAAAGTTTTTCTCTATATCCAAAGGCAGAAAGATGTCACAAAAGACTAAAAATCAGCGAGTTTCATTCGCATCATCAAAAATTCTCCTCGAGTATCCAGACCTTCTCGAGGTCCAGCTGAAGTCCTTCAGGGATTTCTTCCAGCTGGACACAACCCCTGAGAACAGGGGCAATGAGGGCCTTTACCAGGTATTCCAGGAGATATTCCCAAT
>JBJFDE010000203.1:0-1981 GCA_051889855.1 Candidatus Cryptobacteroides sp.
ACACCTGGAGGCAGTTCAGCGTGGACTCGTCGCAGCCGAACAAGGACAGGATTGTGCTGATGGGAAGCGATAAAGACTATTTTTCCTGGCCTGACGAATCCAGACAACTGGGTGAGTTGTATCCTGAAATCGAGAAGTCCTGCTGCGTAATAAGCCAGGGAGGTACGCTCAGGGCCGGTGAAATGAGTGTCACTGAGGATTATGAAGACATAATTCTCATTGTCGATTCGACTTTCTTCGACATGTTCAAGTACAAATTCCTTGAGGGAATACCGGAGGATGCACTATCGTCGCCGGAGAAATGTGTAATTACAAAATCTCTTGCCCTAAGCCTGTATCCAAACGGCAGCCCTCTCGGGGAAACATTGCAGATAATCGGACAAAGGGCAATCACTATGGGCGGCCCTGACCCTTATGACAGTACTCTGGTATATACTGTCAGCGGAGTCATTGACGATTTGGACAAGACTATTTTCCCGAACGAGACGAAAATCATTGCCAATATGGCCAGGAGCCCTGAAATATTGGGATACCGTTTGACCGGAAAAGGTATTGCTAGTTCAGGGCACGGATATTTCAAGACATTCTTCCAGCTTCGGGAGGGGGCTTCGCTGGATTCTAAGACCGATGAGATTTCCGACTATCTCATGGCACATATACCGGCTATGAAATACCAGGAAACATCCACTGTGGTTTTCACGCCGTTGAGGGAATTGTTCTTCGCTCCGCAGAATGGTGGCCTGGGTATGGAGAAAGGCGAAAAGGGGCTTCTTTTCATATTGGTAAGTGTCATTCTCGCGATACTCTTTTTCGCTGTCACGAATTACATCAACCTGACAGTGGCGAATACGGGTATGCGTGCCAGGGAGATGGCTACAAGGAGGCTGCTTGGCAGCGGGCAGAATGAAATTGTCTCAAAGCTCATTGCCGAATCCATACTGGTGGTACTGGTTTCTTTCCTCATCGGCCTGGGACTGGCATTCGCATTCCAGAATGATTTCGCATCAATGTTCAAGGGTAGGATTATCCTTGAGAATGATTTTACCCCCGGTACTGTCAGCGTCTGCATTGCATTCATTCTCATCGTGGGCGTTCTTGCCGGATTGATACCAAGTTTGCAGATTGCCTCCTTTGCTCCGGTGGATGTCGTAAAGGGCAGTTTCAGGTTCAGGTCGAAACTGGTGTTCGGAAGGATTTCCATTATGCTGCAGAACATAATCTCAGTAGTCTTGCTGACCTTCTCTTTGGTAATCACGCTTCAGATAAGGGGATTGGTTTACGCCCCTCTCGGATTCAATACCAAGGATATCGTCCAAGTGTATGCCGATTCTGATAATGTCACAAAAATCTACGATATCCTGAAGAAAATGCCTTGTGTGAGGAAGATTGGTTTTACTTCGGGTACCTCAATGGTCACGGGATATTCTTCAGTTGCCTATTTCATTGACTTGAACAATGAAGGTCATCCTTTGTTTTTAGCCTCAATGGATACTGTCGCATTCGGGATTTACGGCTTCGATGTCCTCCGCGGCAACCCTCCTGTACCGGGCAAGACATATTTCAATGAGACTTTTATGCGGACTCTCGGTCTGGATGACGATGCTGAAGTCGCCCCGCTTTCCAGCGGTGAAAATCTCACTGTAGATGGTGTTGTAAAAGACTTCCGCAGAGGAAACATACTTGCCGATGTGATTCCTTTCAGGATATCCCTCCAGGAGCCTGATCAGAAGCCGATGAATGCTCTTCTTGTGAAGACCGACGGCACTCCAGATGCCTGGGAACAGATAAGAAGCACCGTCACGGATGCTGCACAGGAACTGGATGAAAAGTATTATATTATCCAGAATTTACAGGAAGAAGTGGCTTTGCAGTTTGAGGACCAGCGAGATGTGCTGAAAATTGTCCTGATGTTCACCGGCATAGCCATGCTGATTTCAATCTTCGGCTTCATTGGAATGTCGCTGTTCTTCATCCGCCAGCG
>JBJFDE010000204.1:0-7120 GCA_051889855.1 Candidatus Cryptobacteroides sp.
GGTCCTGTAAGAATAATCGAAAGAAATTAATACAATAATTATGACACTTCGTGTGATTTTGGTTTTTATATTAGGACTTGCTTCATCAATTCTCAGTTTCGGTCAGGTTACCGAAACTGAGGTGAAGCAAGGTAAAATAGAGGGTTTCCTCAGCAACGGTATGGGATACTTCAAGGCTATTCCATACGCTGAAGCCCCGGTAGGTGAACTCAGATGGAAGGCTCCAGTGCCAAAAAAACCATGGACGGGAACCCTGAAGGCAACGGAAAACGGCCCTATGCCACCTCAAAGGGCGTTTTCCCGTCCCGGGCAGCCTAAACCGAAAATGTCGGAAGATTGCCTGTATCTCAACATCATCACTCCTGCAAAAACAGTAAAGGACAAACTCCCTGTTCTTGTCTGGATACATGGAGGAGGCTTTATCACCGGAAGTGCAAATCAAAATGACGGAACCAATTTCGCCAGACAGGGAATCGTTTTCGCCAGCATAGAATATCGCACAGGGGCCCTCGGCTTCCTTGCACATCCGGAACTTTCTGCAGAGAACAAGAAAGGCATTTCAGGCAATTACGGTCTTATGGACATGATTCTCGCACTTGAGTGGATTCAAGACAATATAGCAGCTTTCGGAGGAGATCCGGAGAAGGTTACTATAATGGGCGAATCAGCCGGGGCAATAGCTGTGAGCATGCTCTGCTCTTGTCCTCTTGCCAAAGGACTTTTCAGGGGCGCAATAAGCGAGAGCGGCGGGTCATTCTGCCCTGTGGACAGCGTACGCACCAACAATAACGGCATCCGCGACATCAAGGGAGCTGAACAGTTCGGTATGGAATTCATGAAGAGAATCGGAGCCTCATCACTTGCTGAACTCAGAGCCATGGATCCAGAGAAATGGGTCGGCGACGAGCCGAGCATCGGAGTGGGCGGATTCTGGCCGACAGTTGACGGATACGTTCTTCCGGATGATCAGTACAAGATGTATGAAAAAGGCAATTACAACGATGTAAACTGCCTGATTGGTACAAACTCTGACGAAGGAGCAATGTTCTCACGCCCCACCACGGTTGCAGCATATGAAGAGAGTGTACGCAAGGATTTCGGGCCTTATGCTGACAAGATGCTTGCAATGTATCCTGCCATAACTGACGAGGCGACTTTCGGAGCACTTTCAGATATCTTCCGTGAAACAGCTTTTGCATGGCCGACATATGTTTGGGCCAAGCTTCAGCAGCAGACAGGAAAGGGAAAGATTTATATGTATTATTTCGACCAGTTCAACGAAAACGGAGGCTTCCCCGGCCCGGGCGGACAGAGAAGAAAGCCGCGCGGAGCAAATCATGCAGCAGAAATGTCATACGTTTTTGCAACTCCATGGGGTCCATTCTCTCCTGAAGATCAGAAGGTGTCGGATGCGATGCATAAGTATTGGGGCAACTTCGTGAAATACGGAAATCCTAACGGTGAAGGACTGGATGAATGGCCTGTTTACAACGAGAAGGAAGCGACCGTGATGTTCTTCAAAAACGGTACTTCCCTTATAGAAACGCCTAACATGCCTCAGCTTCAGCTCATGGAAGAGTACTTCAAGTGGAAGCGTGAGGACTGGAAACCAAGACAATAACCAATTATCATTGAAATGAAAAGATTTATAATTATACTGACCATTCTCCTGATTGCTTCCGGATTTAAGGCAGAAGCTCAATTCGGAGGACCGAGAAGGTCCCCTGATGCACCTTTCTCACTCACTACGGAATCATGGAACGCACGATGGATATCTGTTCCTGATACAGATCCACAAGGTTACGGAGTCTATTATTTCCGTAAGGAACTCAATCTCGATGCCGTTCCTGCAAAGTTCACCGTGCATGTCACCGGTGACAACAGGTATAAACTCTATGTGAACGAAGTCCTTGTTTCACTCGGACCTGCACGTGGCGATGCCACACACTGGAACTACGAGACAGTCGATCTTGCTCCTTTCCTGAAAAAGGGAAACAACATCGTAGCTGCTGTCGTATATCATGAGGGACCGTATAAGACTGAATCCAATGTTTCTGTTTCAACCGGTTTCCTTCTTCAGGGAGTAGAGGAAGCTAAACTATTCTTCACTGACAACAGCTGGAAGTGTATCAAGGATACAGCATATTCGCCTCTTCGTGAAAGCGTTCCGGGATATTATGTATCAGGCCCCGGAGAATCTGTGGATATGAACCTTACTGTTGCCGGATGGAACACTCCTGAAGTAAGCACTGATAACTGGAAAAATGCACGTGCCGGTTCTCCGGGTTCACCTAAGAATTTTGTCGGAAACAGCCTTTCAAATGCACATGCTCTCCAGCCTTCAATCATCCCGCAGCTTGAACGCACATACCGGAGACTCACTGGTGTAAAGCTTGACGGAGGTCTCAAGATTCCTGAGGGCTTCCCTGCAAAGGTTGTTGACTTCACGATTCCTGCAAATACCAAGGCTGAAGTTCTCCTTGACCAGAGCTATCTGACCAATGGTTTCTTCTCTCTGCGTTTCAGCGGCGGAAAGGATGCAAAAATCGATTTAGGTTATGCCGAAGCTCTTTATGAACCGGCTCCGGAAGGTAGCAGGGGCGGAGGAAATAAGGGCAACCGTAATGAAGTGGAAGGCAAGATTTTCATCGGCCGCCACGACAAGATTGTCTCGAACGGCAAGGACAATCAGGAGTTCACCACCCTCGCATGGCGTACATGGCGTTATGTAAAGCTGACTGTGGAAACTGATAATGAGCCTCTTACAGTCAATGACATATACGGAACATTCGTCGGTTATCCGTTTGAGATGAATGCATCTCTTGACACTGATGATGAAGAAATGCAGAAAATCATGGAAATCGGCTGGAGGACGGCTCGTCTTTGTGCCATTGAGACCTATATGGACTGTCCTTTCTATGAACAGCTTCAGTACCTTGGCGACACCCGCATCCAAGCCCTTGTGAGCCTCTATAACAGTGGTGACGACCGTCTGATTAAAAATTACTTCAACCTTGCAGACATGAGCCGCAACACTGAGGGAGTTACAATGGGACGCTACCCTACAACATCACCTCAGTATATCACCACATATGCCCTTACATACATTTTCTCCCTACATGACTACATGATGTATGGCAAGGACACCGGATTCATTATGGAAAAACTTCCCGGAGTGGAGCAGATACTGAATTACTTCAGCAAATTCCAGCAGGAAGACGGCAGAGTGAAGAATCTGCCGGGATGGAATTTCAGTGACTGGGTGTATGTACCTTCATGGAATTTCGGAGCTCCCCTGAAGGGCGCTGACGGGTGCTCCATCCTCGTTGACCTCCAGCTTCTGCTTGCACTCCAGAATGCATCGGAGATGGAGTTATACAGGGGCAACACCTATCACGGCAATCTCTATAAAGCTGAGGCAGAAAAACTTGCAGAAGCTATTATCAAGGCTTATTGGAATGAGGAAAGAGGCCTTTTCTCAGACCGTGCAGAACAGGACAACTATTCGCAGCATGCCAATGCCCTCGCCATCATCTGCGGAATCGTCGATGACTCGACTGCAAGAGAAATCGGACGCAAGCTTACGGAGGATACAACACTTGCACCCGCTTCAGTATATTTCAAGTTCTATCTCCATGAAGCTCTTGTAAAGGCTGGTTATGGTGATGATTACATGAAATGGTTGGGCATCTGGAGAGAGAATATCGCCATGGGAATGACCACATGGGGAGAGACTTCAGATGTCAGTGGTACAAGATCCGACTGCCACGCATGGGGCTCAAGCCCTAATATAGAGTTCTTCCGTACAGTACTCGGAATCGACAGCGCAGCGCCTGCATTCAGCAAGGTTGCAATCACACCTCATCTTGGTGACTTGAAGAAGATAGGAGGTTCCATGCCGCATCCAAATGGAACTGTTTCTGTCGATTATAAGAGAAACGGCAAGAATGGAATCAAGGCCACCATTATACTTCCGGACAACACTGAAGGTATTTTCAACTGGAATGGGAAAACTGAAATTTTGAAATCTGGGAAAAATTACATTACTTTATAATCAAACACTTAATACCAATTAACAAATGAGGAAATTTGTCTTATTTATTCCGTGTATGTTTGCAGCTGTTGCAGCATTTGCCCAGCCACAACTTACTGCAGACAATATTGATGAAATCATCAAGGCCATGACTCTCGAAGAGAAGGTGACCCTCCTTGTAGGTGGCAGCCGCGCCATAACCATCAATGGCGTACCCACCGGTACTACCAACCTTGTTCCCGGTGCTGCAGGTGTGACTCGTGCCGTTCCACGGCTTGGCATCCCGCAGACAGTTCTGGCAGACGGCCCTGCCGGTGTCCGTATCAATCCTAAACGCGAAGGCGACCCTGAAACTTATTATGCAACGGCATTCCCGGTCGGCACAGCCCTCGCAACATCATGGAACCTGGATCTCGTAAATGAGGTGACAACAGCCATGGGTCAGGAAGTTCTTGAATTTGGTGTTGACGTACTCCTTGCACCAGGCATGAACATACATCGCAACGTGCTTTGCGGCCGTAACTTCGAGTATTTTTCAGAAGACCCTTTCCTGTCGGGTAAGATGGCAGCTGCATATGTGAAAGGCATTCAGAGCAATGGTGTCGGTACCTCTGTAAAGCATTATGCTACAAATAACCAGGAAACCAACCGTCATGAGAACGACTCTCGCGTCAGCCAGAGAGCTCTTCGGGAGATTTATCTCAAGAACTTCGAAATTGCAATCAAGGAGTCAAACCCATGGACTGTCATGTCCTCATACAACGTGCTCAATGGTGAATACACTCAACAGTCATACGATCTTCTTACAACTGTTCTCCGTGAAGAGTGGGGATGGGACGGTATCGTTATGACAGACTGGGGCAACAAACTCGGCACTGTGAAGTCTGTAAAAGCAGGCAACGATGTTATGGAGCCAGGTGCCCAGAACGAAATGGAGCGTATCATTGACGGCGTCAAGAACGGTGAAATCACTCAAGAAGAACTTGACAGAAATGTTCGCAACATGCTTGAATATATCGTGAAGACTCCACGTTTCAAAGGATACAAATATTCCAACAAGCCTGACACTGATGCCCATGCTGCTCTTGTGCGCAAAGCCGGTGCAGAGGGTATGGTGCTTCTCAAGAACAACGGTGTCCTTCCTCTCAAGGGAGATGAGAAAGTGGGCCTCTGGGGTGTCACATCATACGATTTCATAGCAGGAGGCACAGGTTCCGGCAATGTAAACAAGAAATACATCCGCAATGTTCAGGAAGGTCTCGAGGGCAACGGCATGAATGTAGATCCGGTTCCGACATCATGGTACAAGAAGTATATCGCCTTCACTGAGGAAACAATGGCAAACAACAGCCAGGGCGTATTCTGGGGCAAGCCTGTGCTTCCTGAGGCGGAACTTTCATTGAACTTTGTAAAGAAGGTGGAGGCTTCCACTGACGTAGCCATCCTCACTATCGGACGAAATGCAGGTGAAGGTGGAGACCGCAAGGACGGCCAGGGTGACTTCCGTCTTACTGATGTTGAGTCGGAAAATCTCCAGAGAATCTGCGACATATATCACAAGGCCGGCAAGAAGGTGGTTGTCGTCCTCAACATCGGCGGCGTAATCGAAACAGCATCATGGAAGCACATGCCTGACGCTATCCTCCTTGCATGGCAGCCTGGTATGGAAGGCGGTGCATCTGTGGCTGACGTTCTTCTTGGCAAGGTGAATCCATCTGGAAAGCTCGCAACAACATTCCCTATGAACTATCTTGACAGCCCATCATCACTCAATTTCCCTTACGACTACACAGCAGCAACACCTTCACGTGGCTTTAACAGAGGACCTGCCGCTCCACGTGCAAATGTTGACTACACACTGTATGAGGAAGGCATATATGTTGGTTACCGCTACTTCACGACCGCCGGCGTAGAGGTTTCTTATCCGTTCGGATACGGTCTTTCTTACACTACATTCTCTTACAGCAAGCCTGCAGTGAAGGCAACGGCCGACGGTTTCACAGCCACAATCACAGTAACCAACACAGGCAAGGTTGCAGGCAAGGAAGCCGTACAGCTCTATGTGACAGCTCCTGCAGGCGGTCTTGACAAGCCGGCTCTTGAGCTCAAGGCTTTTGCAAAGACCAAGGAGCTTGCTCCAGGTGAGTCCCAGACCCTCACTATGAATGTATGCAACTACGGACTTGCATCATTCAACGAGGCAAACTCAGCATGGGAAACTGCAGCCGGCACATATCAGATACACTTCGCTGCAAGTGTAACTGACATCAGGGCAACAGGACAGTACAAGCTTAAGAATGCACTGAACTGGAAAGTCAACAACGTCCTCGCACCAGCTGAACCTATCAACGAAATCAAGATTAAATAATTCAGCTCCGGCGGAAGCGTTTCATATATTTCCCATCAGGTCCTTCAGGGTGACAACACTCCGGACCTGATGGGAATATTCATTATTCGCAAGTCCTGATGATGCTATTAAAGTCAGATGAATTGCATAATTTGTTTTGACCGAAGACCTGAAATCCTCTATCCTTTCATTCAATTCGAGGAGATATTTTTCTGTAAGGACACAAGGCGATGTCGTGAATTTGGCCTCACAGACATTGATGACCTGATTAAGCCTCTCTATAATCATATCTATCTGATGGTTACTCCACTTGATGTTTTTCGATTCAAGGAACTGCGAGGTTTCCCGCAAGGTGAAAGGAGAGAGTTTGATTTTTCTGGTAACCCTGTTGTAAAGTCCCCCTTTCTGAGATATTATGTTGTCGTTCATCCAGGTTGTGGCTGAACCGCACACTATTATCATCAGATTATCCTGCGTTGATGCCCAATCATTCCAGAACTGTTCAAAAGCCTTTACAAATTTGGAACGGGGCGTGTCAAGCCAGGGAAGTTCATCAATGAATACGACTATCCTTTCTTTTGTTAAAGTCTGTATATATTTCTTAAGCTGGGAAAAGGATTCGGTCCACGATTTGGCGACAGGAAATGACTGACCGGAATAATCGGAAAGTTTCTGATTCCAGATAGCGAGTTCTTCACTGAGACTCCCCTCAAACATTCCTGTGACGAAGAAATCGAACT
>JBJFDE010000205.1:0-7109 GCA_051889855.1 Candidatus Cryptobacteroides sp.
GGACGCTATCCGTTTCGCCGAGATGGCCGGAGACACGGTCGGTGTGTGGTATTATGAGGCACGGCTTGCGGAATCGTATTTCAATTGCGGCATTCTGGAGAAGTCTGACAGCCTTTTCGATGCATTCTTGACACAGCCAATACTGGATTCTCTCATTTATGCGGATGAGTTGCTGTCTTATGCCAAGTCGCTTGTTCTCCGGAATCAGCCATCTCCCGAGAGGAGTATAGATTTGATAAAGGAGTCTGTAAGTCTGAACGGTCAGTTGGCGGATGTGTCGGACATTAGCATTTATGCTTATGCTCTTGAACTGACAGGCTGCCGGGATGCTGCGGATTCAATATTGGGGAAAGCTTCGGAACTATTTGAAACTGAGATCCTTCCGTCATTTACGTATAGGATTTGTAAGCATAGAGGAGAAATAGACAAGGCATTGGAGTATCTTGAATATGCCGTAGATAAACAGGACTCTATCGTCCAGGAGACATTGGAGCAGTCAATGGTCAGTTTTCAGTCGGAGTTTTTCAAGGCAAGATCGGTTTCAATGAAAAAGACAGTTGACAATGAGAAGCAGACGAAACAAATCGCTTTCCTCCTTATTCTGTTGCTGATGGCACTCGTTCTTGTTCAGCGCATGGACAGAAAGAGAAAATACGCATTAATGGAGGCGAATATTGCGTCCCTGAGCAAGGAACTGTCCGTCACCATGAGTACATTGACCGAAGAAATTAATAAGCGGGAAACACTGCTGGAAGGAATGAGGAAGCAGAATATCATTATGTTGAGAGAAAGATTTGATGTCATTCACGAACTTTGCTCGGATTTTTATTCGCCTAGCAAGGCCAATAAGAAAGATACCATATACAAGACGGTTGAAAAAGAGGTTAACAAATTCGGTACTGATGTCAAAGCCCAGAGGGCTCTTCAGATGTTTCTGGATGAGAAAATGGATAATGTCATCTCTCGTATGAGGGAAGCATTGCCGAAGCATAATGATGCGGATTTTGCCTTTATCTCGTATCTGGTTATGGGGTTTGATGCCAAGACGATTTCTCTACTGCTCGGTATGCAAGCCGACACAGTATATACAAAAAAGAACCGTCTCCGTCGCGAGATTGAAGCATTGCCATCTGAATCAGAGAAGCAATTCTTGCTGAACTGTATATCCAGTTAAAATTGGCCGAAAAAACAGGATTCCGGTCCCTTGTACAGATTTTTTAAATAGCCGCTTCCGTAATTTATTGCATGACAATGGATTACAAAAGCGGCTGTTTAGACCGCAAATTTGGATTTCACGGAAGATTCTCCCTAACTTTGCATTGTTAGGATTCCATACAATCAGTTCATCAATTAACACAAGTTGAATGATAAAAGAATTGCTATTAAGCACAGCACTGCTTTGCTCGGCCTCATTGTCTTTCTCCTACTGTATGGGAGAAGATAGGATTGTCATTGAAAGAAAGATAGTCCAATCTGACGACAGGCCTCACCGGGCCCCGGAACAGTTACCTATTGACTGCTTCTACAATGACGTGATGAATCAGGTAGAAGTTCAATTCAGAATCGCCATCGAGAGTGCAACCGTAAAGTTGACCAATCTTGTAACAGGCGAGACAATGACTGAATATGCTACATCCGGTTCAGCCCCTGTTACCTTACCTCTGTCCTCATCCGGGACATATCTCCTTGAAATAAACCTTATGGACGGGCGGGAGTATTATGGGCTGTTTGATGTAACAGACAGTAATTAGCTCAGCAATGGTTTCTTGAGTGTATACTAATGATTTCCAAAAAGAAAGCCAGTTGCTTTTGATATTTGTTGCGGCAGTGTTATTGCCTTATACAAGTTAAGGTATTAAAGAGGTTGTTGCGAATTGCCTGTTTAATAACGGTAAATAAATATTCGCATATCACTTTTGTGGGTTATGAAAAAATTTTTATCCATTACCACATTTCTTTTTGTAGCAATCGTTGCGAGTGCCTCGTTAATCCCTACTGGACCTCACGGAGGCGAGTATTTCATCACATCCGGCTGCGTTAAATGTGGCACATGCGTAGATGAATGCCCAGTTGGAGCAATCTATGAAGAAGACAAGCAGTACCAGATAGATTGGAGCCGATGCGTGTCCTGCGGTGCTTGTTTCGAAGTATGTCCGGTTGGCGCTATATGGTATGGAAGTGCAACTGTACCCAGAGAAAAGTAATCACGGAATCTAGCTCACATTGATGTATCGTTATTCGACAACCTTGCTCTGTCTATGTCTGGCTGTGGACATGGCCTTGGGCCAGACTACCGGAAATGTCAACACAAATCAGGCAGGACTTAATGTCAGGGTGACAGAGGCAGGAAACGATTTTCCAGTTCAAATGGCGACCGTCTATATCGTACCCCAGGGAGATACGGTGGCGGTTGCCTTTGCATTTACGGATAAGAAGGGTTTGGCTCAGCTGTTTCCTGTTCCAGAAGGAAGATATGCGCTGAATATTCAGATGCTCGGATACAAGCCGTACAAAGAGGAGGTCTTGTTGGAAGCTCGGAAGATGTCAAGTGTTTCCGTAAGTCTGGAAGAGGATGTCAGGGAGTTGGAAGGAGCAACCATAACAGCTATGGGAGACCTTGTCTCCACTAAGGGAGATACACTGATATACAATGCTACATCATTCCAGACCTCAAGCAACGCCAATCTGGGTGATTTACTGAAGAAGATGCCCGGAATAGAGGTTGAAAAAGGCCAAGTCAAAGTAAACGGGGAACCTGTATCCACAATAACGGTTGAAGGAAAGACATTTTTTTCTAACGATGTCTCAAAGGCCCTTGAAAACCTTCCAGCCTTCATCGTGAACAAAATACACGTCATTGATGAGGATAGTCGAGACAGAAGCGGTCTGTCAAGAAAAAGGAAAAGGATGGACGTGAGGCTGAAAGACGAGTTCCGCAACGGATGGTTCGGACAGGCGTCAGCCAGCGGAGGTGCGTCCATAGAGGACAAGAATTCTGACCTGCTCGGCGATGGGAACCGTGCGTTATATAATGCAAAACTATATGTTTCGTATTATGGAGATGATGATCAGGCAACATTACTTGGCGGAGGTAATAATATCAATGTAAATCAGTTGGAACGTGCAGCCTCGGGATTGTCAAAGACAGCAACGTTCGGTGTGAACTTCAATACCCTCAGGATTCCAGAAAAAGAGGCCAACAGTTCTGCTTCATACGACTTTAAAAGCAACAATGACAGGATGGAATCCAGTCGTACGTCGTTTCTTGCCTCTGGAGAAAGGTTGACAACTTCCCGTCTCCGGAATAATAATGATGTAAATAATTCTCTCGCTGCTCATCTTTCCATAGGAAATCCTTTAAATACTTTATTTGCCGAGGGCATTCAAACTACCCTGGATTTGAACTATAGCTATCGCCAGATAGACAGGGAGGAATCTTCTACAACAAATAGTTCAACTGCAAATCTCAATAGCAGTCGTTCGCTGACGACAGGTTCGTCAAATGACTTTGGAGCAGGAATTGGAATGAAAGGACGCTATTCTCTTGGCAAGGACGGTATCCATCGAATATCTTTCAGAGGAAATGTTGCATACGGTGGCGGTCGTGGAGAAAGCGAAGAGTCTTCCACGGCCTTGCTGAATGGTGTTGCGGATCAGCGTGCGCTTATATTCAATGACAGGACTGATGCCATAAAGATTGACGGGTCACTTTCATACGATATTCAGTTTGCCCAACACTGGGAAGTTCGTACGTATGCAGGTGCAGGTTTCAATTTCATAAAAGAGACGAAAGACGCACAAAATGCAGCCGACCGAAGCCCAAATGAGTATTATTCAAAAAAATCAGGGGACAGAGAACTGAATCTCGTTGAGAGCCTGGCTTTGCATTACGGAATCAACAAGGGAGGAAATAAACTGGTCAATATTGAATTCGGAGGACGGGTCCATGAAGACAAAATCAGTCACACTGCAGTACCGGATGCCATCGGCAACAGTTTCGGTATCTGGAGTATAGGTGCTGGCCCGATGGCCTCAGTTACATTCAATGATATGGGGAATAACTTATTCACAATCTCCACGAACGGCAACAGCGAAGTCCCGTCAGGTGCCCAGGACTTCAATACCGTACTTGATATCTCCAATCCTGTCAACATATCGGTCGGAAATATCTATCTTAAATCCGGCTACCGCCAGAATCTAGTCATGCAGGCAAGGCTTCGCTCAGAAAAAATGAGGAATGCGGTTATCAGCATCAGATTGAATGGTGCTATGTCATTCAAGGAGAAGACCCTGGCGAGTTGGCATGACGATGCGTCTGTAAGATACACAATCCCTGTCAATGCCCACCGCCCTCATTACAATGCGGGACTGAATGTCAATTATGTACAGCCGTTAAACAAATCCAAGAGCCTCAACCTGATTGTCACCCCGAGGGTTACGACAAGCAGTACGTCGAACTACATTTCGAAAGGCTCTCTTATGAGCCTTGACAAGGAGAACTTTGACTATTCTACAATGATGAAATGGTTTTACGGAGACTGCAATGGCAACAGATTCTACAGCGGGAGCAGCGGTTTTATTGAGAGTCGCAGCTTGAGGCTGGACTGGCTGTTAAAGGCAGAACTGAAATACGAGATTCTGGCCTATTCGATACGATGCGGAGGGTCGGTGAATAATGCAAGGACCAGCTATGTCAGCTTGAATTCGACAAAGGTAAACAACTGGCGAGGCAATGCGTTTGCCGAATTGTTATGGAAGGACAAAACCGGTTGGGAAATTGAAAGCCGCTTTGACTTCAATGGATATCGAGGATTTGAAGGGAACTACAACAAACCTGAATTCCTCTTGAACTTCCGAATCGGGAAAGAGATAAAATCCTTCAACGTCAGTCTGTCCGCCTATGATATCCTCGGAAGCAATAAGTCCTTCACCCATGTCTCGTCTGCAGATTATATGGAGGACATATATTACAATAATGTTGGGCGTTGTATTCTTCTTGGCCTGTCATACAACTTCGGAAAATGGGACATGCGGGGAAAATCCAGAATGAAACAGATGGAACAACAGAAAAACCTATAGTTTTATGAAAGTGCTTAAGAACTGGCAGCGTTATGTGCTGGAATGGGGAATTTTGGCTGCGCTTATTGTCTTCATCCTCGTATCAAATGTAATTGGGAAGCGAATCAATCCTGACGCATACTGTCCGTTCGGAGGCATTCAGGCATTTGCCAACCTTATTTCTCATGGATCTCTGCCTTGTGATATGAGTGGTCTGCAAATATTGTCGGGCATAGTCTTAATTGCTGAAGTTGTCTTATTCAGCAAGCTCTTCTGCGCCTATCTGTGCCCACTAGGCACAATCAGCGATCTTTGCCGAAAGTTGAGAGATTACTTTAAACTGAAACCTTTGTCAATACAATCAGACAGTCTATGGGATAAGGTTTTAAGGATAATCAAGTATATTCTCTTGTTTGTAATTCTTTATGGCACAATCACCACGGGCGAATTGGTGTGCAAAAAATTTGATCCATATTATGCCATGGCAACAGGACTCAAAGGGGAACTTGTATTATGGATGAGTGTTGCCATGGTTTTACTACTTGTCCTTGGGTCATTTCTCATTGATAATTTTTGGTGTAAATATATTTGCCCGCTTGGAGCCATATCAAACACTTTCAAGTATTGGCTATGGATGGTTACAGTATTGGGTACTTCATACGCAATCTGTATTGTAACGAAATCCCCTTCTGTGTGGTGCGTTGTAGCAATGATTTGCGCGTTTGGCTACTTGTTGGAAATATTCAGCCCTCGAACATCCCTTCAGGTTATATACGTTCAAAGAGATAAAGATAAATGCAGCGGATGTCACGTCTGTGATATCAAATGTCCTTATCACATTAACGTCGCAGGTTTCGATGGTCCCGTAGAGAATGTTGACTGTAAGCTATGCAGCGAGTGTGTGGCTAATTGTCCTACAAAGGCTCTCGGAATCGGGATTACCAAAGATCGTAATTTAGGAAAAATCAATGCTTTCATCCCTGCAATACTGACTGTTGTGCTTTTCGCATCAGCCATTCTTGTCAGCAGAAATACTGAAATACCAACAATCAATGAAACATGGGGCATAGAGAACACCGATGGGTTGCAAACATTTTCAATGGGCGAATTACGTCAGGTGAGATGTTATGCGAGCAGTAGAGCATTCATGGACAAACTTCAAAAAGTTGAAGGGGTTTATGGCGTAAAAACCTATGTGAAGCATCATAAGGCTACTATTCTTTATAACCCCAATGAAACAACGCCAGAAAAGATACAGGAATCACTATTTGTAAGTGCAAAATTTCAAATATCTACCCCAGATTACAAAACGACTCCTGAACTCATTGTAAAAACCATACGTACAGAACACATGACGAGTTCAAATGCAATAAACCTTTTAGGCCTGCAATTCAAGCAACTTGACAGTCTGATATATGGGTTAATGATAGAATGGGATATTCCTCTTATCGTCAGGATGTATGTTGATCCTGCCTTCAATAGGGATGAACAATGGATAAAAAATGTCGTTGAACTTCCATTCCTTGAACTTAAGAATCATCAAAATGGCAAGATAACACAAATGCCTCTTGGATTTAAGTTTGTCCGTATGGAGCAATCAGACTCTACAATGAGAACGGTGGACTTCCTATGTGAGATGTTCAAGCCTTTTTTGGCTGAATTCAAACCGATTTCAGAAGTCGATTCGAGGATTGAACAATTCGTGTATGAGATTCCAGAGGAGAACATTACCAAACCGGTAATAACGAGAAATCTGCCGCTTCTTGCTTCATATTTAAAGGACAAAGACGGTGTTGGGGCAGTGTATTCTTGTCTTAATGAGGCGTATAAACCTTGTCTTATAATAAGATACTATTACCCAATGACAGACGAGGAATTATTCCGGCTTATGTCTTCTGCTGAATGGCGCATGCAGGACAACGAGGGGGTACGCTATATACATGCACCATTTCGGTATATTGAGAAGGGGACCGTTAAGAAATTAGGGAACAACATCGAAGATTACACCAATTGAAGATATTTCCATCTCTCCTAGTGAAGCGTCTGGATGA
>JBJFDE010000206.1:0-1968 GCA_051889855.1 Candidatus Cryptobacteroides sp.
CCACATCAGTGACGATACCTAATTCCGTAACAAGCATTGAAGCATATGCTTTCGGGCGATGCAATCACCTTACCTCAATCACGATTCCTAATTCCGTGACAAGTATTGGAGTTAGTGCTTTCGCTGAAAGTGCCCTCAAATCTATCACGATTCCTAATTCGGTGAAAAGTATTGAAGCTTATGCTTTCGATGGATGCCGAAGTCTCACATCTGTGACGATTCCTAATTCTGTAACAAGTATTGGTGTTTATGCTTTCTCTGAATGTAATAGCCTCACATCTTTGACGATTCCTAATTCCGTAACAAGTATTGGAGAACGGACTTTCTCAGGATGCTATAGCCTCACATCTTTAACGATTCCTAATTCCGTAACAAGTATTGGGAAAAGTGCTTTCTCCAGTTGTAGAATTCTTGAAAACATTTATTGTTTCGCAGAGAATGTACCATCTACAATAGATGATGCTTTCTATGGAGCGAATAATGAAAATGTTACTCTTCACGTCCCTGCATCCGCAATCGAGGCTTATAAAACAACAGAACCTTGGAGTGCCTTTGGAAAAATTATTCCTCTCGAAGGAACAGAAGTGGGAACAAAGAAATGTGAAACACCTACAATATCTTATGCAGATGGAAAACTGACATTCTCATGTGCAACAGATGGAGTTGAATATGAAAGTGAAGTGACTTGTTCAGATGTTGGCAAATATTACAGTAATGAGATAAATCTCGCCGCTTGCTACGACATCTCTGTCACTGCTATGAAGACTGGATATGACAACTCCGACGTTGCCACCGCAAAACTCTATTGGCTCCCTGTCTCTGGCACTCTCGAAGGCGACAACATCAACAACGTGTCAATGCGTGGCATTGCCATTCAATGCGCTGGCGGCTTCATCACAATCTCCGGCCTCGACAACAACGAGAAGGTCAATTTCTATGGCATTGACGGCAAGGCCCTCGGCTCTGCCACCGCCATCAACGGCTCAACATCTTTCTCCGCACAATCCGGCTCGGTCGTTATCGCCAAGATTGGCAATGAAAGCATAAAAATCGCAGTAGAATAACTCCGCAAGGCTCTGGGAGCGTGGGCGTCCCGCCCGCGACCTATGCGTAGCCACCCCCGTCGCCCCACATCGCGCAGCCCACCGGCCGCATTGAAAGTCCCCCTCGGGGGATTAGGGGGGCTCCCTTCGCTCTTTGAAATACTTACATGCCGAAAAAAATGACGAGAAAATCCGCCAAACATTTGGTGGAACGGAAAATAATGCGTATATTTTGATAAGATAGGCTGCATTTTGGGAATAAAAATAAAACTTTTCAAGATTTTATTTTGTATTCCGCAAAATTTGCACTATCTTTGCAGCCGAAAACATATAATAAATGTAATATGCCAGAATTGTTTCGATTTTATGAATACTCATAAAAGACATGAAGAAAATTGAGTTGACAATAGAAGAGAACAAGGACATAATCATTTCACGTTGGAAAGAATATTTCAAAATATAGGAGGAACAGATATGAAGAAGATTTGGTTTGACAGCGAATACATTTATGCAGAGGCTGAAGACGGAAGAGTGATGCGTCAGTCGCTTTTGTGGTATCCGGCTCTTAGAGACGCAAATGAAGAGCAGCGGAACGCCTACAAAAAAGGCTATGGAGGCTTCCACTGGCGCAATCTTGATGTTGACATCAGCTTTGACAGCTTCTATTATGACGATGCTGAACCGACTCCCCTACAGCGTTTCTTTCTCACTCACAAGGAGCTGAATGTTGATGAGTTGGCCCGACGCTCAGACATAACCCCGTCGATGCTGAATCAGTACATCAACGGATTAAAGAAGCCATCCAAGGAATGTGAGTCGAAGATAATGTCTCAGATACATTCAATAGGCAAGGAATATTCAAGTGTCCGATTCTGACAATCCTTTTACGCAAAATACAATTCTCGTCCCGCAAGGCTCGCCGCCC
>JBJFDE010000207.1:0-7066 GCA_051889855.1 Candidatus Cryptobacteroides sp.
GATAAGCTCACTCATTTCGAGATGACCACATCTACCACGGAACTGACTGTCAACGAATCGAATATATTCGTCGATAATGGCAGGTTCTCCCCTTCCGGAATGATGGAGAACATGGCACAGACATGTGCTGCGCGCCTTGGATTCTACAATAAATATATATTGAAGAAGGAAGTGCAGGTCGGATTCATCGGAGCTGTACGCAATTATGTGATTGAAGAAATGGCTCCGGTTGGCTCGACCATCAGTACGACGGTTGACATAATCGAGGAAGTCTTCGGAATGACCCTTGCCCAGGCAAGCGTGAAATGCTGTGGGAAGATAATTGCCACTGCGGAAATCAAATTGTCTGTAAGGAATTTGGAAAAGGAGGATGCCTGATATGGATGACAAGGCAGTATTGTCGGTGGAAAAGCAGTTTGAAATCCGCTTCAGTGAAGTGGATATGATGCAGGTGGTGTGGCATGGTTCATATCCTCTGTATCTTGAGGATGCACGTGAGGCATTCGGGGCAAAGTATGGCCTGTCATATCACACCTATATCGACAATATGATATTTGCTCCGATTGTCCGGATGGACATCAACTACCGTCATCCGCTCAGATACGGAATGACACCGACCATCAGGATAACCTACAAACCTACTGAGGCGGCAAAAATCATTTTCGAATATGAAATATTCGACCATCTGACAGGAACAGTCTTCATTACTGCAAAGACGGTTCAGGTCTTCATGGATAGGGATTACAAACTTCTTTGGTACAGTCCCGATTTCTACACCCAGTGGAAAAAGCAGATGAAACTGATATGATAAGGTTATTGTCGAGCAACATAATATCGCCCCTTGCATATACTGCCGGGGAAAACTACCAGGCTGTAAAGTCCGGGAAGTCCGCCATTGCACAATATTGCAATTGGAACGGTATTCCTGATACTTTTGCCGGGTCTATGTTTACCCCACACCAGCTCGACGAATTGAAGATTGACGGCTATACCCGTTTTGAATCTGTCGCTATCAGATCCATTGAAGATGCTTTGTCGGGAACTGAGATGGATGTGACCTCCTCTCGTACTGTGCTGATACTCAGCACTACAAAGGGCGATGTGGAGGAACTGTCTTCCGACCCTTCCTCAGACGGAAACTATCATTCCCCCGGTGATGCTGCAAAAAGGATAGCAGCATATTTCGGAATGAAGTCAGAGCCTGTGGTCTGTTGCAATGCCTGCATATCCGGGGTGTCTGCCCAGGTACTTGCCGACAGACTGATCAGTTGCGGATACTACGACAATGCAATCGTATGCGGGGCTGATTGTACCAGCCGGTTTGTCGTATCAGGATTCCTGTGTTTCAAGTCACTTTCATCCGAGGCCTGCCGTCCTTTTGATATCGAACGTCTCGGACTGAATCTTGGCGAAGCGGCTGCGACCATGATTTTCACCAGAGATGATGGAAAAGGCGATTCCTGGAGGCTCGTTTCAGGCAGTCTTGACAATGATGCCCATCATGTAAGTGCCCCTTCACCAAGCGGAGCAGGTGCATTGAAAGTCATTGAAAGGACAATGGAAGGCCGTGATATTGAGTCACTTGCATTCGTGAATGTACACGGAACAGCGACCATGTTCAATGACCAGATGGAATCGAAGGCCATTCAGACAGCGGGACTTTCCGATGTACCTTTGAGCGCCTTGAAAGGATGGTATGGGCACACCCTGGGTGCTTCCGGAGTGCTTGAGACTATTTTGAGCATTGAAAGCGTGGAAGACGGTTGCATACTGCCGGTGAAAGGTTTTTCAACGATTGGAGTGAGCGGAAAGGTGAATATAGGGACGAGTCTGCGCAAGACTGACAAGAAGTCTTTCCTGAAGATTATCTCCGGATTCGGAGGATGCAACGGAGCTGTTCTATATACCAGGGAACCTTGTGCAGCAAGAAACATACAACTGCAAAAACCTGAAGTATTGCATAAGGTGATTCTTGCATCGGACTCACTTTCAATTGATGGAGAGAATATACCGGTAGCCTCAAAAGGAAGGGAACTCCTTACGGAAATATATAAGACATATATCGGAGATTATCCGAAATTTTACAAGATGGACATGTTCAGCCGCCTGGTTTTCCTTGTTTCTGAACTGCTCATCCGGAGGGGGGACGCATCAGATGGTGCCCTGGAGCATTCGGTCGTGCTCTTCAACCGTACTTCCTCCATCGTAAGTGACCGGAAGCATATTGCAACCATCGAAGATCCGGAGGGATTTTTCCCCAGCCCGTCGGTGTTCCTTTATACCCTGCCGAACATCGTGACAGGAGAAATCGCCATCAGGCACGGCTATACGGGCGAGACGTCGCTCTATATATTGGAAGATAAGAATATTGAAACAATGGCAGCGATTGTAAAGTCTTCATTTGCAATGTCTGAATCCCGGCTCATGATTACAGGCTGGGCAGACTGCAGTGCGGATGATATATTCGAGGCCGAATTGGTTTTATTAAGAAATTGATATAATTATGGAAGAATTGATTCTCACATTGAAAGAGCAGATTATTGATGCGTTGAACCTTGAGGAAATCACTCCTGAGGACATAGATAATGAAGCACCGCTTTTCGGTGACGGACTCGGTCTTGATTCCATCGATGCGCTTGAGCTCATCGTAATTCTTGACCGGTTCTATGGAATCAAACTTGCCAACCCGGCAGAAGGCAAGGAAATATTCAGAAACATCAATACAATAGCGGATTACATTTCAAAGAACCGTACGAAATAAATGACTCAAGAAAGCATTTCTATTACAGGACTCGGCATTCTTTGCGCGATAGGAAATGATGCGGATTCGGTGCTCGATTCTCTCCGTAAGGGAGTATCGGGCATCCGCCGTATGAAATACCTGAGTTCAAAACACGACGACCTTCCGGTCGGTGAAGTACAGCTTTCAGAAGACCAGATGAAAGCCATGCTTGGAATCGACAATCCTCAGCCGATGAGCAGGACTACCCTCATGGGTGCAATAGCGATAAGACAAGCTTTGCAGCATGCCGGAATTGAGGATGTTGCAGGAAAGAGAGTGGTATTGATAAACGGCACCACAGTCGGAGGTATGGACCTGACTGAGAAGTATTTCCAGCAGATGAAGACCGATGACTCCCTGCTTGACCTTCCTCAGGGAAACGAATGTGGAAAGAGCACGGTTGAAATGGCCGCACTTGCCGGAGTCGGCATGGCCCGCACTTGCACAATTTCCACTGCATGTTCTTCTGCACTCAATTCAATCATCCTTGGTTGCGAAATGCTCAGGGCAGATGAGGCGGACATAGTCATTGCAGGTGGGTCTGAAGCGCTCAGCAAGTTTCATCTGAACGGCTTCAATACCCTGATGATACTCGACAAGCAGCCTTGCCGTCCGTTCGATGCCACAAGGGCAGGACTTAATCTCGGGGAAGGAGCAGCCTTTGTCGTTCTGGAAAAGAATCCTGTCAGAAGCCTTGCTTATGTTTCCGGCTATGGAAACCGCTGTGATGCCTTCCATCAGACTGCATCTTCGGAAAACGGAGAAGGCGCGTACCTTGCAATGACAGAAGCTTTGAATATGGCTAGACTGAAACCATCAGACATTCAGTATGTCAATGCCCACGGAACAGGTACTCCGAATAACGATATCTCTGAAAGCCAGGCACTTAAACGGGTATTTACAGAGAAGATGCCCTATGTTTCAAGCACCAAGTCATTCACCGGGCACACTACTTCCGCGTCCGGATCGATAGAGGCTGCAATTTGCATCCTTGCCATGCAGAATAATTTTGTACCTGCAAATCTGGGATGGACTCTGCAGTCCGAAGGTTGCATTGCACCTTGTATGGGAGTGAGCGGAGTGCAGCTTGACAATGTCCTGTGCAACTCGTTCGGTTTCGGAGGCAATGACTCCAGCCTTGTTATCAGCAAGGAATCACGTTCTGAAACCCTGCATGATTGTCCATGTTATGAATATGAAACTGCTTCGCACATCACCTTGTCTGCAGAAGATGACCTGAAGCCTCTGAAAGAGTTCATCAGCCCGATGGAGTCCCGCAGAATGGGAACTCTGATGAAGGCGGCCCACCTTTCTGCGCTGCGTGCCCTGAAGGAAGCCGGCATTGAATGTCCCGATGCCATCGTTACCGCCACGGCAAAAGGAATGTTCAACACCAGCATCCAGTTTCTGGAAGACATTCACGCCAATGACGAAGAACTGCTCAAACCTACACTCTTCATGCAGAGCACCCACAATACCATCAGCTCGGCGATAGCTATCCGGACCGGCTGTCATGGATATAATATAACATATTCACATTCAGATGATTCATTCAAATGGGCGATGTATGATGCTTCAAGGCTCATCAGAACCGGTAAGGCCAGAACGGTCCTTGTCGGCTTTTATGATGAATCCACCCCGCTATTCGACAGTTTCGATGAAAGAGCAGGACGCAAGCCATCTGAGCCCCTTCACGCTGAATCACTGGTTTTGATAAGAAAATGAAGTCATGAAACTCTTTCTTTTGGCTCTTGTACAAAGTTCCCTTCTGGCCGGAGGACAGGTACTGCTTAAATTCGCACTTGCCAGGATGCTCCCCTTTTCCATGACGCTTGCCTTCTGGAAATCGGTCTTTGTCAACTGGCAGTTCGCCGCCTGTGGCCTGTGCTATGGGGCAGGAAGTCTTCTTTGGTTCCATATTGTCAAGAACTATCCATTCAGCATGGCTTACCCGCTTGTATCCCTGAGCTATGTTCTTGGCATGGTGGCAGCCATTGTCTTCTTCCATGAGGATGTCAATCTGGTGAAATGGATAGGAGTCGGAATGATAATGTTCGGATGTTTTTTGATTGCAAGATAATGAAAAGAATTATACTCTTCATATTGTTTTTCTTCCCTGCGCTTGCTTTTGCACAGACCCCTGCAGAAAAGATGATTCAGACCATAAGCCAGGCCGGAACTCAGTTGCAGACACTTGAATGTGACTTTGTTCAGGTCAAGCATCTGTCCATGCTCAGCGAAGATTTGGTCTCATATGGAAAGATGTATTACTCCCAGCCGGACAAGCTCAGATGGGAATACACCAGACCATACGAATACACTTTCATTCTCAGCGGAAACCAGGTGCTGCTCAACAACAGCAACAGAACAGACGTCATCGATGTGGACAAGAACAAGATGTTCAAGGAAATAACCAGATTGATGAGCAGCTGCATTGTGGGAAAATGCTTGTCTGACGAGAAAGATTTCAAGACTACAATCCAGGATGAAGGTAAAGAATGGGTTGCCACACTCATCCCTCTGAAAAGGGATCTCAGGCAGATGTGGACCAAACTCATTATCCATTTCGATGTGCAGAACAAGACTGTGACCACTGTAAAGATGTATGAAACCTCAGGAGACTGCACTGAGATTGAGTTGAAAAACGTAAGACAGAACCAACCTGTAAGGGATTCAGTATTCAAACTTGACTGATGATAAGGAAGTTTTTCATATATTTGTCTTTTGTCCTCTGCACCTCTTTGAACATTTTTGCTCAGGGAGAATGCCGGATGGACAGATACAAAGTGCAGATAGACATTCAGGATGCATATCTGAGCGGAGTCTGCATGATAAGGGATGTTGAAGGACTCCTGACCGGAGCCGTTGTCAACGAATTCGGGGTGTCGGCAGTGACATTCCGCTACAACAGGACGAATGATAAAGTGACAATACTGAGTCTTGCCGCTGCGATGAAAAGACCCGGAGTGAAAGCTCTTCTCAAACATGATTTGAGGAATATAATGCGGGAGTATTGCCTTGCGGAGGGAGGATTCAAAACAGTTTATATTTATGAAAATCCGAAATATCGGATGAAATACAATTTTACACCTATTGACTATGAAACTGATTGACAGTCTCTATTCCATCATATCGGATTCTGCCAATGAATCAGGACATGATTATACAATCCGGCTGAACCCGGAACATATCATATATAAAGCTCATTTTCCCGGTGAGCCAATTACACCGGGAGTCTGCATTATGCAGATAGCCAGGGAGTTGCTTGAAAAGTCAACCGGATTGCCGCTTGAAATTGACTATGTGAAGAACATCAAGTTCCTGAGGATTATCTCACCGGCTGATATTCTGACGGTTGATTGTTCCCTGTCAAAGGTCAGCAGAGAAGACTCACATGTGAAAGCCCAGGCCGTCATGAGTGCGGGTGGTGAAATTTGCGCGAAGTTGTCCATTTCTTGCAGGATACTTGATTATGAGCGAAACTGACATTCAGAAACAGAGCCTCCGCTCACGTGGCATCTGCGTGATAATACCGACATATAACAATGCCGGTACCATTGCCTCTGTTACAGAGAGAGCCCTGGCCCAATGCCTGGATGTGTTAGTTGTTTGCGACGGTTGCACTGACGGAACTTTAGGATTATTGGAAAGCCTGCCTGTCAGACCTATATTGGTCGAATTGAAGAAGAATTCCGGTAAAGGAAGGGCATTGAAGGAAGGTTTCAGGAAGGCACTTGAATTGGGTTTTGCCTATGCCATCACCCTCGACGGTGACGGTCAGCATTTTCCTGAGGACATTCCTCTTATGCTGGAAGCCAATCGCAAGTACCCGGGTGCGTTGATTGTGGGAGAGCGCAAGCACCTCAAGGACATGCCACGGAGCAAAGGCAGCAAATTCGCCAATTCATTCAGCAATTTCTGGTTTGCAGTACAGACTGGCCACTATCTTGCTGACACTCAGACAGGTTACAGGCTATATCCTTTGAAAAAACTGCATGGTCTGTCCTTGCTGACTTCAAGATATGAGGCGGAACTCGAACTGATGGTGCTGGCTTCGTGGCACGGAGTGAAATTGGTTAGCCAGCCAGTAGAAGTCTATTATCCGTCCGCAGAGGAAAGGGTATCTCATTTCAGACCGGGGAAAGATTTCGCAAGAATCACTGTTCTCAACAGCATATTGTGCTGTCTTGCAATTGTTTACGGATATCCTCTTGCTTTGCTGAGGGCCCTGATGACATTCCTCAGGACGCTTTATTCCTTCCTGGTATTCTTTGTCAATACCAT
>JBJFDE010000208.1:0-1961 GCA_051889855.1 Candidatus Cryptobacteroides sp.
GTATAAAAGTAAAGACCTGTTCTGTGACCGAGAACAGGAAACGAAACAAATTGTCGATTATCTGAATAATGGAAGGAACATCACACTGATTTCTCCGCGTCGTCTTGGAAAAACAGGACTTATTTTCCGGGTATTTGAAGAGATTCAGGAAACCAGTGATGATGTCGAGACTTTCTATTTGGATATCAGTTCAAGTCAAAGCCTTGAAGAATTCATAAAACTACTCTCAGAGTCTGTTGCGGTCGTTTTGAACAGACAGAATAAACTTTCTTCCTTCTTCAAGGCCATCGGAGGAATCAGGCCTCTCATCACATATGATGCTATAACAGGTACTCCAGAAGTCAGTTTTACATTCAGGAATGACAACGAAAAGAGTCTGACTTTGAAGGCAATATTTCAGTTCCTTGAAAACCACGACAAGCGGGTGGTGTTGGCAATTGACGAATTCCAGCAAGTTCGTGAATATCAGGGGACCAATATGGAGGCTCTGCTCCGTACATATATTCAGCCGCTTCATAATGTCAGATTTATTTTCTGCGGGAGCAAAAAACACACTATGACGGATATCTTCTCAAATGCCAAAAAGCCATTCTATGAAAGTACGACATTCGTACCTCTCGGCAAACTTGATATTCCAACATACAAGACCTTTATTATGAAACTTTTCCATAATGGAGGTAAAAATATTGGCTCCGAAGAGGTGGAACAAATAATAGAATGGACACGAGACCATACTTTCTATACCCAGACGCTTTGCAACGAAATATATTTCCGAAGTTCCGGATCCGTGTCAGAATCCGATGTCCTGGAAGCGGAGGCCAGAATACTTGCCGCCAACCGAGATCGTTTTCTGGAACTACAGCGTCTTCTCACCAGCGCCCAATGGAAACTGCTGTCTGCAATCGCAAAGGAGGATAATATAGAACACCCTACGGCTGGTTCATTTGTCCGAAAATATTGTCTCGGCTCCGGTGCAGCAGTTTCAAAGAATATTAAGTCACTGATAGAAAAGGAACTCATTCTCGTCGAAAACGACAGTAAAGGAGTGCGTTATTATGTTTATAATGTATTCCTTTCAAGGTATCTAGAAAAAATATAGTCTTCGTCAACCTCCTCCGCCGTCATGCGGGGGAGGAAACGCACGGGTTCCTTTTAAATTGGTTAAACAAAAAATTCTCTTCATTCGGCGGAAGACCGCTTCACTGAGTCCGGTCAACCTGAGTATAGACTGCGCGTCTTTCACCGGCACGGCCAGAAAAAAAGGAAGGGACACGGTCCCTTCCCACTCAAAACAAACTGCAAACATGACAACGCCTTATGGCTAATCTGGCGTAAGTCCTACGAATACAAGTGCGAGGAAGATTATGAAACCGACCAATCCCACTACCGCACGAAACATTGCCTTCGCCACTTCCCAAGTCACTCTTACAACGGTTCCCATAATTTATAGATTTTTAAAGATTACACTTATTATTTTTTCCGGACAAGGATAAGACGCTGCCTGTCTTCCGTCCTGACGGTGAACGTTACTCGCTCCTGTCAGCGACTTTTTCAAGCAGAGCCATCGCATCCTTCAGGTCCTGGATGACCTCTTCGAGGCTCATGTCCTCCAGGGGCTTGACTTTCTCAGCCTTGACCTTGTTCAGCAGATCCCTGAGGCCACTGACCCTTGCGCGTATTTTATCCAGCAGGTCGCTTGCCCTGACATCCGGACCTACCATGGCCCCGAGGGTGCCGGCACTGTTGTCAAGCAGCTCGCGGGCCTCTGACATGAGCCTTACATCCTGGGGCCTGTTGAAGTCCCTGGCGCATCTGATGGCGTCTGTGATTTCGCTCTTGATCGATTCGATCAGAGTCTTTTCAGATAGAAGTCGAAGTTCGTTATTTTCCAACATTTTATATCTGGATTAAATGAATAATTAATAATTTACCTAAAAATGAGCTTGGGCAACAGTTTGGCA
>JBJFDE010000209.1:0-1960 GCA_051889855.1 Candidatus Cryptobacteroides sp.
CAAACATCAAGTTCAGCAAGATTAGCGGAAAGATTGATTACAAACTTGAGGACAACGACCAGACTGTGAATCTTTCGGATATTCCTGACATGCTCAAGAACGAAGATTTCAACCTTGATTTCGCAAATCCATACATTACCCTCAGTGTCAATACCAACATGGGTATCCCTGTTAAGGGACAGGTGTCAATCATCCCTGTAAGGAACGGTGTGGAAGATGCATCGACAAAGGTTGAGCTCGACCTCCATATCAATCCGGCGAACTACGCTCATGATAATGCTGCCACAAAGTACTACCTCGCAGCAAGCAGTAACGGATGTCCTTCTGACTATGAATTTGTCTCAGCTCCTAATATCAGGAAGCTCATCAGCAAGATTCCTGATCAGTTGAAGATTCGATTCAGCGTCCAGACGGACGGAACCAAGGAAAGTATCCTTGAGCCTTCTGCAGAGTACTATCTGAATCTTGAATATGCGTTCGTCTGCCCTCTTGAATTCGGCGAAGACCTGAACATTGAGGTTCGCGATACAATAAAGAATCTTGACGAGATAATTGGTAAAGTTCTCCAGAACAACAAGATACAACTTGGAGGAGAGATTGAGAACTCTCTGCCTGTCCAGCTGGAACTCATCATCGATCCGCTTGACAAGAACAACAAAGTCATCAAGATGGAAACCAAGGCAAGCCAGGTAATCAATGCCTGCGCTTCGACAGGACAAGCAAGCAAGACACCTCTGGACCTGACTTTGAACGTTGGAAATGCAGACATGACTGATTTCCAGTCTCTGATGCTTACATTCAAGGTTACATCCGGAAACGTGACAGGAATACCTGTGAAGGAAGACTCGTATGTCCAGGCTATGCTCAAGCTGCTTCTTCCTGAAGGCGTGACATTGGATTTGGATGAATTGAAGTGATAAAAAGATGATGAATATGAAAAAGAGAATAATTACCAGTATAACAGCGGCACTTGTTACTGCAGTTGTCGCTTCAGCCCAGGCATTGACAGGAAGCTATTTCCTAGACAATTCCCTGATGAAGAACAGGCTCAACCCTGCTTTCACTCCAAGGGCCAATTATTTCGGCATACCTGCCATCTCAAACCTTGGAGTCGGCATGTATGGCAATGTCGGAGCCAGCACCTTCCTCTACCCTAAGAACGGACAGCTCTATACTTTCCTGAACAACAATGTCAGCGTTGAAGAATTTGCAGCAAAGCTTCCAAAATATCCGGGACTGAACATTGACTTCAATACAGACATCCTCAATTTCGGTTTCTACACTTCTCCGAAGAGTTTCTGGAACTTTGACCTTGGTGTCCAGGTGAATGCAGGAGTCGGCATTCCGAAGGATTTCCTGATGCTGCTCAAGCAGGGTATGGCTCAGGATCCGATGACATATAGTCTGGATGGTTTCAATATGTCTGCCAATGCAAATGTCTATGCCGCAATCGGACACTCACATGACCTTTCAGATTATGTCGAGGGCCTGAAGGTCGGTGCGAAGTTCAAATTCTTCGTTTCGATGGCAAGCATCGATATGGATCTTGGAAAGTCATCAATGACCCTGAGTCAGGATAAATGGACTGTAGATGCGAATGCTACAGGTACCATCGCTGCCTCTTTCGTCAAGCTTTCTCCTTCAACAGAACCAGGGGGCACCCCTGCCGTCAATGTTGATATGTCAAAGCTCGGTCCTGCTGGATACGGTTTTGCTTTCGACCTGGGTGCTGAATACAGACTGAACATAGGAAGCATTGTTGACGGACTTACAGTGTCATTCTCTGCACTTGACCTTGGTGGTATTTTCTATAACAGCAAAAACGTCCAGAATCTCGTGTCAGAGGGAAATGCTTCTTTTGCAGGAGTCAATGGAATTGCGATGGATACTGATTTCAACGGCATCATTGATGAAATAAAGAATGATTTCCTTGCCATTGCTGACTTCAAGGAAGGTCCTG
>JBJFDE010000210.1:0-1957 GCA_051889855.1 Candidatus Cryptobacteroides sp.
GCTATATGGGTGAGGTGCATCGACATTGAACCAAGGGGTGTTGGCTGCAGTCTTGTTGTTTGCAGAATCCCAGTACAGTTTTGCATACGGATGAGCTCCGGTAAGGTGGTTATATACAACGTCAACTATAACTGCCATTCCGCGGCTGTGGCACTCGTCAATGAATTTCTTATACATCTCACGCGAGCCGTAAGCCTTGTCAAGGGCAAAATATGAACATGGGTTATATCCCCAGCTGTCATTGCCATCGAATTCCTGAACAGGCATGACCTCCACGGCATTAACTCCGAGAGCATCAAGATAATCCATCTTCTCAAGGGCTCCTGCGATATCACCGGACTGGGTAAAGTCCCTGAAATGCATTTCATATATTACAAGATCGTCAATATCTTCCACCTTGTAATTGTTCACTTTCCAGGAGTAATTATCCCTGTTCACCTTGAATGCTGAAACAAGTCCGCTTGTCCCATTCGGATATTCACGAAGACCAGGATATGTCGTTGAAGAAATATATTTGTCATTTGACCCGTCATATACGATTTCAGTATATGGATCATGTACCCTGAATGCCGATCCGTCAGCAGAACCGACATAATATTGGAATAGATATTCTTCATCCGGATTCACATTTGTGAAGGTGTACCACCAGCATCCGGCCTCCTCGTCACGCTTCATGGCATATTCCGACTTCCTCTTCCATCCGCTGAAATCGCCTGCAACATAGCAGTACTCATGGTATTTCCCGAATTTATCCTTGTCATAAAGGACAAGGGAAACGGAACCGTCCGCATTGTAATTTATGCCATGGGACAAACCGGCAGGCATTGTCTCCTTCACGACAGGATCAGGTTCAAAGATAAATTTGGTATCCTGAACCTTGACAAACAAGTCCTCAGTCTGAGTACCACCATCGGCACTTCTTACTACAACGCCGATTTTATTTACAGGCGTATCTCCCGAAGAGAACCACTCCCTGATGCTCGGCTCTATCGGCAACTTCCAGAGATTCTTCTCCTGGCATGGCTGCCATTTGCATTTGGCAATATTTTCATTCCACTGTGCCTGAACGAACATCCACTCTGCTTCCACTACACCGATATGAGCATACATGTCCTTTGTGTTGTTGTAGAACGGAGACTTGCTGTCGGCGCGATAGTACAGAATGCAGGACTCATCTGCATCGGGCAGTTCAGGAATAGAGAAAAGACCGGTTGCAGATGGATTAATAAGTTCATCTCCGGCAAGTTGTGTAATTGTAATATTCGCAGTTTTGAACGCGGGTGCGGAAATCTTGAACCCAGCCTTGCGGCCTTCACCGGACTTATTTTCAGTAACTGTAACCGTTATCACATCCGAACCACTGCCAGATGTCTTGTCAATGGAAAACCAATCGCCACTCTCAGTAATTGTCACAGTCCACTGTTCAGCATTTGTGTCAACTGTTATTGTCTGGGAAGACGCATCCTTTGTAAAGTAAAGGTCAGCCGGATCAACCGACATTTTGTTCAAAGATGTCTTTGGGTTTTTCTCACATGATGCCAGCAATGTGCAAAGCACTGCTGCATAGCCAACAATACGGCAAAACAATTTCATAGCCATTCTTCGTTATTATCTATTTATGCGGTTTCGTATCGTACGAAGTTACGAAGAAAGACGGTAATTATGAAATATCGATGACGAAAAGACTGGAATCTGTGACTGATGGTTGAAATTGACGGATGAAATAAAACAAAACCGGCTGGAAGAAATATCCTCCAGCCGATTATTGAAACTACATATTCAAATGATTATTTCTTTACCATATAGAATGTAGCATAGCTTCCGTGAGCCATATCGAGGGCAACTTCGTATGTACCAGCCTCGGCAGTCTTGATGTTTGGTCCATCCTGAACCAGGATGCCTTCAGCATTGAGACCGTAGTTGTAATCCCATCCTCCGTTGAAGCGGAATTTCCACT
>JBJFDE010000211.1:0-7036 GCA_051889855.1 Candidatus Cryptobacteroides sp.
GGTATTGGTATAGGATGATTCGCTATATGCCTTGATATTTACAAGGGCTGAAATTGAGAGTCCCTTGGTAATGAAGTCCAGATTCTGGTCAAGTTTCAAAGAAGCATTGATTGTTGTATAATGTTTCTCGGAATACGATTTAAGCATCTCTGCATAAGGGTTGGTCCTCAGTTTTTCTCCTGAAAGGACTGCATTACCAAAGCGGAGATGTGTATCTCCCTCTTCTGCCGGGAAAGTCGCAGGGAAAGATACCGGGTTTGCATTATACACTGCATAAAACAGGTTAGACGTTGAAACTCCCGGGCCGCTCTGGCTTCCGAACTGGGCATTCATTTTCAAATCGATTTTGGTTGTTGAAGTCGGTTTGTATGAAATATTGTTCTGGAAGACATAAGTCCATCTTTTGATATTGGAATCGAATGAATATGTTTTTGGAACATTCAACTGGCCTGTATCATGGTTTGCCTGCAGTCCCATATAATAAGTAACCTTCGATCCACCGCCCTGAATATTGATGTTGGCACGCTGGTTCATATTGAAATCCTTGAACATGAGGCTGTACCAGTCAATATTGGGATAGACATAAGGGCTGACTCCCTGCTGAGTCATCTCAATCACATCCGAAGAGTATCTCGGAGACGAACCCGGGTTTCTTGAATACTGGGCATCGTTATATATGGTCATCCATGTTGGACCGTCAACATACTCAACCCTGTTGACAGGCTGAAGAACTGAATTCTCAACGGAAACATGAATCATGGTCTTGGTATTCTCCATTCCGGACTTTGTGGTGATGAGCATCACGCCATTTGCTCCGCGGGCGCCATAAATTGCTGTTGCTGAGGCATCTTTCAGAATAGAGAAACTTTCAATCGATTCTGACGGAAGATTATTCAGGTCACTGGCTGAAATTTCAATGTCGTCGAGCAGAATCAGAGGAGTTGACCGTCCGCCGAAGGTTCCGATACCACGGATATAGAAATCGGATGTACTGCCCGGCTCACCACTTGTCGTCGTGGAAATGATACCTGGCAATTTACCGGCCAAAGTACTTGTAAGTGAAGAAGATGGAGCTTTTAGTTCATCGCCCTTGATTGCAACTATGGCACCTGTGACGGAAACCTTTTTCTGAGTACCGGCACCGACGACGATGACACCCTCAAGTTCATTTGCAGATGAAAGGGCGATTTCAAGGAAACCGAGATCTCCGACACGGAACTCACGCATTTCATATCCCACATAGGATACTTCAAGAATAGCCTTGTTGGTCACTCCTTCCATTGAGAAATTTCCGTCAAGATCCGAAATGGCGACATTGTCAGTTCCCTTCAGGTGCACGGTCGCGCCGATAAGAGGGGACTTGTCAGAAGCATCCACGACAATTCCGTTCACTGTTCTGGTTGCAGTTTTGGATGGTGCCGCATTTTGAGCGCTTCTTTTCAAAATGATTTCCTTCCCCTGAATCCGCCAGAGGACATCAGTACCGGCAAAAATTTTTTCAAGGATGGATTCCACGCTCCCAGTCACATCATAACTGCGGGCCGGGACATGAAGGACATCCTCCAGATTGTAAAAGAAGACATAGTCCGTCGTCTGCTGTATGTACTCAATAACCTGAACAGCAGACAATTCCTCCCCTTTTAGGGAAATCTGCGCCGATGCATCAGGTCCTGACATCATCAGCAGGAACAACCCTGTGAATATTCCACACAGGCTGATAATAATTCTATTGGTTCTCATTATAATTTGGTTATAATTACTCTGGTCAGTTTTCGTTCAGACACTGTCATTTGCCTGATATCCTGTATACTCCATCCTTTTCAGAATAATTGATTCCAAGGATGTAGCATAACTTGTCCATAACGGCCTCACATGTGTCATTATGGTCTATTTTTCCATTCATTTTCTGAGTGTTTCCAATGCCACCGGACAGTTCGACCTTCACGCTATAGCGCCAGCTGACAAAATCGGCAAGACTGCTCAGCGGAGCATTTTTGACCATGTAGAATCCGTCGTTCCATGTGATTCCCGGGAATGAAGGGGTTACAAGGATTGACTGGTCGTTCAAATTGAATGTAAGTTTATTGGATGGTTTCATCACGACGGTCTGGCCATTTGATGTTGAAACAAAATCAACGGCACCGCTGAACAGTACCACCGAAATGGCATCGGGCCCTACTCTGTTAATTGAAAAGGACGTTCCCTTTACTTCTATGAACGATGATTCCATATTGACGATGAAATGTTGCCCGTCATCCTTCTTGCATACTTCGAATACAGCATTTCCATCCAGACTGACAGTCCTTTCACCCGCATCCATAACATCAGGATAAGTGAGCGTACTTCCGGTTTCAAGCCAGACCTTGCTGCCGTCCGGAAGAAGAAGTTCCTCGTTTTGTGCTGCGGTATAAGTAATCAATGTCTGCTGAATGTCAGACGTTTCCCGTCCTATTGGGCTCCATAACATGATTCCGGCAACAAGGCATGCCGCTGCCGCGACAGTTGCCACTCTCCAGCAATATTTTTCAATCCATATTCTGCGTCTTATCCTTTTCCAGATACGCGTTTCCGTTTTTGAATCGGCAGATGTGCCTTGTAATGAATCCCAATGATTCTTCAAATAGTCGTCAAATCTCATAACAAAAGCGCTTTTGACATAAATACACATAAAAAAAGCCGAGGTTCACATCGAATCTCAGCTTTTTTTCAAATTTATATCCGTCAATTCTGAAAAAACAGAATCAATAATGGGAGATTTGCCCGTATGAATTTCAGGGCAAGGTTGATATGACGCTTTACTCCGCTTTCGGATATTCCCATTTTCAATGCTATCTGCTTAATGGGAAGTTTTTCCTGACGGCTGAGTCTGAATGCCTCACGCTGCCTCTCAGGAAGGACGGAAATCAATTTATCGACATAGTCCTTCAGATACGATGCATCGAGTTTTGAATCCGTGTCGGAATCATAAATGACACCTGCCGCTTCTGCCACCGATTCGATTCTTTCCATATTCCCTTTTTTGCGCAGCCGGTTGAAAACCAGATTACGAGTAATTATGAAAAGTAAACCGTCTATTTCTTTGGAAGAATCCACAAGATGCCGCTTTTTCCACAGACGTACAAATACTTCCTGGACTATGTCTTCGCGTTCAAAATCATTATCTACGAATAAACCCGTGAATTGATATACCCGATTCCAATATTCCCTGTACAGTTTTTCAAATGCAGGCATACTGCCACCACTGAAATCCAATATATCCTGAGGTCCAATCATACTTTAAAATTTTCGGCAAAGATATACAAATTTCCTGACAAAGGGCACTCTTGGTGAATGTGGAGAATAATTTGTATATTCGCAGTCTGAACAAAATGCAGAGGATATGTTGTACCCTATTGGAATACAGAATTTTGAGGATTTGAGAAGAAACGACTATGTGTACGTAGATAAGACGAATCACATATATCGTTTGATATCTACAGGCAAATATTATTTCCTGAGCCGCCCACGCAGGTTCGGCAAGAGCCTGCTAATATCTACTTTGGAGGCATATTTCAAGGGTAAGAAGGAACTGTTCAAGGGGCTGGCTATGGAGCAGTTGGAGAAGGACTGGATTGAATATCCGGTGCTGCATCTGGATTTGAACGGAATATCTTATGACTCAGAAGATGTTTTGGATCAAGTACTCAATGAAAAACTTTCGGCCTGGGAGACTAAATATGGGATTATTGCAACATCAACAATTCATGGCCTGAGATTGCAGAAGATAATTGATGCAGCACATTCATCTACCGGTCATCAAGTGGTCATCTTGATTGACGAATACGACAAACCAATTGTAGATAACCTCTCAAATCCAGAACTTTCCGATAAATTCAGAAAGACTCTTCAAGGATTCTACAGTGTATTGAAAACCAAGGACAGACAAATCAGGTTCGGGTTCCTGACAGGAGTATCCAAAATTGGGAAATTGAGTGTATTCAGCAGTCTGAACAATCTTCGGGATATATCAATGGAATCCGGGTATTCCGACTTATGCGGCATTTCGGAGGATGACCTACACAAATACTTTGATGCAAGTGTCGAATCCCTTGCAAAGGCTGAAGAATCAAGCGTGGATGCCTGCTATGAAAAGCTGAAGGAGATGTACGACGGCTATCATTTCTCGGAGGATTCGGTTGGGATGTATAATCCGTTCAGCCTACTTAACACATTCTGTTCCAACAAGTTCAAAGACTACTGGTTTGAAACTGGCACCCCGACCATGCTGGTCAATGTAATGAAGAAGACATCGTTCGATGTTACAACATTGTCTGACAACGTGGTGGTGGCTGCAGACGAACTGAACGGAATGCAGGACATCGTCAACAGGCCTGTACCTCTGTTCTTCCAGACAGGTTATCTGACAATCAAGGATTACGACAAGGAGTTTCAGGAATACACCCTCGGTTTCCCGAACAAAGAGGTCAAGACAGGATTCTTGAGATTTATCTACTCTTACTATGTGCCTGTAAATCCTGCAGAGGGTAATACGACCACAAACAAGCTCGCACGTGCCCTGAGAGCCGGGGATCCTTACACATTTATGAGGATACTGGAAGCACTGTTTGCAAACACGACCTACCAGATTCAGGGCGATGCGGAAAAGGATTTCCAGTATGCGATGTACATAATAATGGAACTCCTCGGCGAATATGTGCAGGCAGAACGAAGCACCAGCAACGGAAGGATTGACCTGCTGCTCCAGACCAAAGGCTACATCTACATCATCGAGCTGAAGGTTGACAACACCGCTGATGCAGCCCTGCAGCAGATTGAAGACAAGGGCTACGCAAAACCTTTCGTGAACAACGGGAGAAAACTCTTCAAGATTGGAGTAAGTTTCTCCACCGCAACCAGACGGATTGAGGACTGGAAAATTACAGAATAAATCCGGAGATTCCCGGTCTGGCCGGGGAGGATGCTTTGGTCAGACAAGGAAGGAAGGAAGGGAAGGAAGGACAGAGGCTACAGGGTACGGCCTAGCCAGCGGCGGCTTTTCAGGTACAAGCCGCATACAAGGGCCATGGTCCCGCCATAAACAGCCTCAGCACTCCAGCAGATGGCCACATCCAGTTTCATCCATCCGATTATAATTGCACAATAGATGGCATATATCACCAAAGCTGTTCCTTCAAGTGCAAAGGCAGACTTGGTATTGCCCGTTCCCGAGGTTGCCTGGAAAAACATGAAAGCAGGTACGGTCAGCAGGTAACTGGCACAAAGCACCCATAAAGATGGCACCGTATCCACAATCAAGTCAGGGATGTTGGTATATATCCGGATGACATATTCCGGGAACAAAGAGAAAAGCAGCAGAAGAGGAATAATCAATATATAGCTGATTTTTAGCAACTTACTCACAATCGGCAAGACAAGGTCATTCCGTCCTTCACCGATGGCATTGCTCACCAGCGTGCTGCATGTGGATGCAAAAGCCATCAGGACCATCCATATCAGTCCGGAGATATTCCTTATTATATTGGATACCGCAAGTGCTCTCTCTCCCGTGTGTTCGATAAAGAGGAAAAAGATGAACCAGGTGGAAATGGAAAGGAAATTCTGAATCATGGTCCAACCGGAAACTGAAAATATGGACTTCATTGTGTCCCAAGATGCCCTTGAAGGTCTGTCCAACGCATATTTCTCTGTATCACAGTGCTTTGCAGTATAGACAATGAAGAAAATCAGTGAAACGAGTTCTGCAAGTGTCGAGCCGATGGCTGCTCCGGCAATTCCCAAAGCGGGGAAACCGAATTTTCCGAAAATGAGCACCCAGTTGAACAGAACATTTGATATCAGCATCACCAGAGAGTTGATACTCAATGTCTTGGTTTGCGTAGTCCCGATATAGAACGCCCTGAACATCGCCGTGGAGAAGCCGAATATAATTCCCATCACTCTCCATCGTATGTAGCTTAGTGACGCATTGTAGATATTGTCCGAACTAATCATCAGTCCCATTATTTTCGGGGACAGCCACTCAGATGCTGCGGTTATCACGACAGCCAGAGCCAAAAGGAAATACAAGCCATGCCAGAATACCTCTCCGGCTTGCCTGTAGCATCCTTCTCCGTTTCTTCTTCCAATGATTATCTGCACACCTATGCTGAAGCCAAGGCCGAGCATGAAAATGACCATATAATACACCCCGGCCAAAGCAGAAGCGCCTATCTCAATCTCCCCCACCCTGCCAAGGAATGCCGTGTCGGTCATGCCGATCATCTGTTCCATCACAAGGCTTATGAGAATCGGATAGGCTATCTTCCAAATTCTGCCATAAGAATATTTGCTGTCTATTTCTTTTCCCGTCATACCTGATTGCATTTTATATTCCCCTTTGCCATATCTCAAGTTTCGCAAGTGATAACTTATTATGGTCCTGAAGGTTGTGCCGCTTGCGAAACTTCTTCCCACCGCACATTTCCCTTTTAACGAGGACCTATCCCGTATCCCTTCCCCCAGGGACTGCTTGCTGCAAAAGTCCTCTGGACTATTTGCTTACCGCAAGCGACCTACTGCCGACCTAAAGGTCTCTAAATATGGTAGTTTCGCTAAATGCGAAACTTAAATCATAATAAAGTGTGCAAAGGTAATATTTTTTAATAATGACGGAGATGGAAGGGCTATTTCAGGAGCTCGGCGACGGCTTCCTGAGGCATTGAGGCATCGATTGAGATGTAAGTGGCGGAGTCGTCTTCTTTTTCGAGCACTATGAGTTTCTTGAACATGTCGCCTTCCCGCTCGGCATAGATTCTGACGGTCTCATCCGCCTCTTTGACTTCAACCAGAAGTTCGAGTTTGCCTTTGGAAATCAATGACTCGACATCGGAAATGAGGTTCTTTGCGAGGGAAACATCCTCAACCTCAATCACATACATTCCTTCGAAGGATTTGATAATTTTATCAAATTGAACTTCCTTGTCTTCTGATATTTCAACTACCGGAAGGGTTTTCAGCAGATTGAACATATTGGGAGAAATATATACGGTGCTGACCC
>JBJFDE010000212.1:0-1941 GCA_051889855.1 Candidatus Cryptobacteroides sp.
ATCTCATAGGAAACTCCTAGCCCAGGAAGCAGGAGCAAACTTGTATTTTCTTTTTTGCCGTAAGTATGAATAATCATTTCAGTATAATTTATTTTACAGGTTGGTGTTAGCGGATGAAATTATCGATGGCGAAGACCAGATGGCATATGGCGAACCCTATGGCCAGAATAGTTGCCGGCAGATTCTTCCGGTCTACAGCATAGAGAATAAGCGCCAGACAAGGCAAGATGGTCAAAAGCAGTATAATCCACGGGGCGCTTATGCCGCAATAATATATGACTCACCCCACATAATAAATCAGGACGCTTAATGCAGATAGGATGACGAGCGGTGAAAGCCGAACCGATAATGCTTACAGATAATCATATCAATGAATTACGATTTATCTGTGCGAAGATACGATTTTTGAATATTATTGCAAAGATGCTGACAAGGTGGCGGAGCCACCGAGGACGGCAATGGCTGGACGGGCGGGTTCCTCAGCGGCGAAGCCGCTTCAAGAAAAGCATCCGTGAGGCTGGCTTTGGCTGGATTGTGAGCCAGATAAAGAATAAACGATATCTTGCCTGTTTCCGTAAACAGGGGAGTGGAAAAGGTCAATATGCGGAATGAGAAGAAGACATTTGTGAAATATGTCAAGAAAGAAATAAAACCGAAATCCGGCTACCGGATAACCGTGGATGACTTCCTCAAGGCGAACCGAGTCCTTCCGCACCCTGCTCCGCAAGTCCGCCAAGGCTTACGACAGGAGGATACTTCCGAAGGTGGAGGATAATGAATGACTTGCTATTATTTGGGGTATTATACCCCTTCGGGTATTATTCTAATAAATTTAGATAATTCTATACCCGTAGTGGTACAATGTAGAGAATATTTATTATATTTGTACCCTGTTGGGTATAAATTGTACTATATGACTATTTCTGAACATATTAAGGCGAAGCGAAAGGAATTTGGACTCACCCAGGTGGAACTCTCTGAACGGGCCGGAGTGGGACTGCGCTTCGTGCGGGAATTGGAACGGGGCAAACCCACCGTGCAGCTGGACAAGGTGAATATGGTCCTGAAAATCTTCGGTGAAGAGCTGCAGCCGGCCAGGATTGATATGACATTATGAAGCGGGGAAAGGTTTACATAAAAGACGTGTTCTGCGGAATCATCACCGAGTCCGAAGAAGGATACACATTTGAATACGACAAGGCGTACCTGAATATGGATGGCGCGACATCTCTCAGTCCGACAATGCCGCTGACTGACGAGCCATACGTCAAGGAAATGATGTTTCCAGTCTTCGACGGGCTTATACCTGAAGGGTGGCTGCTTGATATTGCGCAAAATTCGTGGAAAATCGACGCCAGGGACAGGATGTCCCTTCTTCTTGCCTGTTGCAAGGATTGTATTGGGGATATTGGGGTAATCGAATTGAAAGAGAATGAGTAAGTGTCTGTATTGCTATAAAGAACTGCGTCCGGGTGAAGTTGATATTCATCCGGAATGTGCTCGCAAGATGTTCGGAACCGCAACAGTCCCCGAACTCCCATATTCAAGGGACAATATGTCTGATCTTGCATCCAGGATCATCAGGACAAGTACCTCGGTCACCGGTGTCCAGGCAAAGCTCTCCCTGGAAATTGACCGTAGCAAAAGGAATGAGCCGTCGCGTTTCACAATTGTGGGGCTGTGGGGCAAGTACATTCTGAAGCCTCAAAGTCCTCAATACAGATGTCTTCCGGAGCTGGAAGACCTGACAATGAAGATGGCTGAAATAGCCCACATCAAGACTGCCCGCCATTCTCTTATAAGGCTGAGTGATGGCGAGTTGGCCTATATCACCTTAAGGATGGATAGAGGCAAGAACGGTGAAAAATATTCAATGCTTGATATGTGCCAGCTTACCAACCGCCTGACCGAGCATAAATACCTTGGAGCCTACGAGCAGCT
>JBJFDE010000213.1:0-6978 GCA_051889855.1 Candidatus Cryptobacteroides sp.
GAATATACTGTCTATGCATGGGCCAAAATCAGAGATAGTCAGGCAGTAAATGGAGAGGCATCAACATTCAAGACAGAAATCTCGGCAGCAGAACCGGTAAACCTTGTTGCTGATTTCACATCAAATGACGAATGGGGTCTGCCAACATCAAATTCAGGCATGGAGGATAAGGAAGTCAAAGTGACAGACAAAAAAGGATATGTCTGGACATTCTCCGGTTGTGCCATTTCATCCGGGTCGCTTTGGACAGCTTGTACATCTAAGAATAAATTCCAAGGATATGTAATATTGCCAAAATTCGAAGGACTCGCTGTTACCTATATATCATTCCCTAATGACGGTTCCAGCCCTTCAGGGAAAGCATCAATAACAATATATGTTAGTGAAGACGACGGGAAGACTTACAAAGCATTGTTCTCTAATATCAAACTCAGTGCACAGCACGAATTTGAATTAACTGGGCAAAAACCTGGAAGTCTCTATAAGATTGTGAATGACAATGGTCCAGATGGCAACAACGGATACACAAAAACTACTAAAATAACCATCAAGGCAGAATAGAATAAACAGGCAGCCGGCTATGCCGGCTGCTTTTTCTGAAAGACACATAGTTCTTCAAAATATCCTCATCATGGCGATTAGAATAAAGATTCTATCAATTATTGCACTGTTCATTTCTATGAATGCGTTCTCACAGAGTCTCAGATTCGCAATTCTTACCGACACGCATATAGGGAAACCGGATGGACTAAGCAAGATGGCTGATGCCATTGAATCCATCAACACCGACAAAGAGATACAATTTGTCCTTCACCTTGGAGACATTACCGACCACGGGACTGAAGAAGAACTGGCTCTTGCAAAGGATCTGCTTTCCAAACTCAAGAAACCACTTTATTTCACGACAGGCAATCACGATGCAAGATGGCCGGAAAGAAGGGAGGCATTCATCAAGGTCTTCAAAAAAGATAGATTCTGTTTCAAGAATGATGGCATCAGGTTCATTGGCTGCTGTACCGGCCCATATGAAACAATCAAAAGGGCAACCATCAAACAAGAAGACCTTGAATGGATTGCAAAGAAATGCAAGAAAAACCGTCCAACAGTGGTTGCGCTACATTATCCACACGACTCCGTCTACAATCGCGACGAACTTGACAAGGCACTGGGCAATTCAGACGTAATTCTTTGGCTTGCGGGACATATGAGATTCAACACTATTAAAAGCGAATATCCCTATCCTTGTCTGATTGACATCTCTCAGTTGGAAGATGCAAAATACAATCTGGTCACGATCAAAGGGAGCGAATTGTCCATTGAAGTGGTCTCTCCAAGGGAAGGGACAGTTACTCATTGGTACAACTACACCCTGAACATCAGGCTCAGATAAGTCAATGATGTTCAACGCCAGGAAATGAATCACAATTAGGACAATCTCTTTCTTCAACGAGAAGGGAGGCAACGGGAAGTCGACCTTCTGTCTGATGATGGCATCGTGGCAACGCTACCGGTACGGCCGGAGCGTTGCCTTCAACTACCTGGACGACCCGATGCACAGCATCTACGAGAGACGTCAGCTCGACCTGAAAGCCCTCCGTGAGGGATGCCTGTGATGCTCTGGAAGTGCATGGGAGGAAGGATAGGTCAAGGGCCATAGCGAAAATTTCTCTACGACTCATATAATTTGGGCATTCAATGGTATTTGCAGCCTTTCGGCTCAATTAACCTGACAATTACTCTATTTCCGGCTCAAAATTTAAGCAATTGAGCCGTATTCTATGTGTATTTGAGCCGAGAATAGAATCAGTCATGACAAGAGAAAACGTAAAACTTCAGTTCTTACACTATCATCCCGGCTCCTCCAGAAGCGAGATTGAGACGGGAAGTCTTTCCGCAGGCTTTTCGTGCTTGCCAGGTTAAAATATTTCTCTACGGTTCTCAGTTTGGAGAACAACAACGCTCCTGCAGGAAAGGGAAACGCCGGCCGGCTGCTCAAAAAAATGCAAACCAACCGGGATAGCAACGTTATAGTAATGTTTAGGATAGCAAAACCCCTCTCAGCATAGCTGAAAGGGGTTTCAAGAGGTGCCTAGCGGAACACTTTGGGTGGTAAAGGTACAGAGTATTGAAATGTAAGTTGCTGAAAATCAATTATGGCTGATAGAAAGTTCTGCAATAGTTTGCTATAGTTTTCGGTTTTCATAGTAATGTTATAGTAATGTTTGCAAGAAATATTACTATATTTGCAGTCGGTATTCAAAATGTAATTTTATATGGCTGCTACTATGCTTTTGGGGCCTGTTTCCAAGGAAGGATTGGCCCAAATTTTCGTCAGGGTTCAGGATTTCAACCACAAAATCCAAATCAAGCAAGCGACCGGTCTTTACATCAGTCCTGTTGTCTGGGAGAAGCGCAATGATGAGAAAGCGCTTGACAAGTATCGCAAGAACAATGACATTATGAACACGCTCGCAAGTGCGAGCGAAATCCGCCGTACCATCAATGCCAGGTTTGAGTCCGGTGACCTTCTTGATAAGGATGAAGTCCGCGCTATTGTTCAGAGCATCGTCTATCGTGAGGAGATTGCCGCTGCAGAAGCCGAGAAGGAAGAGAAGGCCCGTCAGGAGGCTTGGGAGAACCGGATGACTCTTATGAAGTTCATCGACAAGTACATCGAGGAGGTGAGCAACGGAGGACGGCAGACGGTCAACGGAACGAACTACTCCCCTAACACGGTCAAGTCCATCAAGCAGGCTTTGACGCAGTTCAGGAATTTCTGCAAGTGGAAGAAGAAGGAGTATGACTTCGATGACATCGATATGCAGTTCTATTATGACTTTACTGCTTATCTGAAGAAGGAGCTGAAGGACCGCAAGGGCAATGTCATCAAGAAGGCCTACAATGTCAATTCTGTGGGCAAGTGCGTGAAGGAGCTGAAGGTGGTGATGTACACTGCGGAGAGCGAAGGACACCACAAGAACGATGTCTGGAAGGACAAGAGGTTCAAGGGTACCCGCATCGATGTTGACTCCATATATCTGACGAAAGAGGATTTGGCTGCGATTCAGGCTGCTGATTTGTCAAAGTATGACAAAGGTCACGAGTGGGCCAGGGACATCTTTATGGTGGGCGTATGGACTGCACAGCGGGTGTCTGACTACAACAATATCAGCAGGGACCAGATTGAGACTCACACGAAGCGGTGGATTGAGGATGTTCCGGATCCTGAGAATCCCGGACAGACGAAGCCGGAAATCCGCACCCGTGAGATTATGTTCATCAACATCCGCCAGCAGAAGACCGGTGCCAAGGTCAGCATTCCTGTAAGCTCGGAGTTGAGGACGATTCTGGAGAAGTACGACTTTCAGCTGCCTCATCTTGAAGACCAGGTCATCAACCGTTACTTGAAGGACATCTGCCTTTGCGCTGGTCTGACTGAAGAGGTTGAGATTGTCGAGACAACCGGAGGAAACCCCGTCCGCGTGAAGAAGCCTAAATATGAGCTGGTTCATACCCACACCGCACGAAGGACCGGAGCGACGCTGATGTACCTTTCCGGAATGGATGTGTATGACATCATCAAGATCACCGGCCATACCTCCCCTGTTATGCTGCGCAAGTACATCAAGGCTGACAAGCTGGAGGTGATTGAGAAGATAACCGAAAAGTACAACTACTTCGATTGACGGTATGGGTATTTTGAGGGAAACTATAGCCACAACGCAGTCCGTCGCAAATGCGATGGCTGCGGTTGTGGATTACTGGTACGGGCATCCGGATGATGTGACGCGCAGGTTCGGCTGCAGGAATGCGGTGGAGGCGATTCAGATGCTCTACGGCAAGGTGTCTGATGAGATTGAGAGCTCCAGATCATTCATCATCGAGAATTGGAATGACATCGTGCGCTCCAGTGTGAAGATTGACGAGGTGTCGCTCTTCCTCTCACGTCTGAAGGAGTTCTTCGGCAAGCTGCGCTTCTTTGAGGACGAGTTCTGCAGGAATGATTTGAAGGCGTTCTCGACCTTTGATGATGCGTGGATTGCCCGGAAATACTTTGTGATGATGCTCGACCAGAAGGACGAATACGGCAGCATATTCGGGGCCTTTGATTCCGTGGGCAATGTCCGTCCGCACCAGGCTCGTCCTTTCAGCGGAATGGCAAGAGCGTTCAGGAACTATTTTCAGGGCGTTAGCGATGCGGAGATTGAGGACCTGATTGTAAACCACAAGGCGTTCTCCAGTCCGGTTCTTTGGCTCGGCCATCGGCAGGAAGCTGTCATCTTTGCGGAGTGTTTCGGGCTATCGGCTGCTGACATGAACCACAGTTTCACCATCCCAGGCAAACACTGCGAGCATCGCAATCTTGGGCTGAAGAAGGACGGGCCACGGCTTCCTTTCTCCGAATACGGCATCTGGTCTGCCATACAGTTGTATGAGCATTGCAGAGTATCGTAAAGAATCCGACAGCAATCCGACAATCAGAAAGTTTTTTGACGGCTTTGGAAGTGTCTCCAAGGCCGTTTTCGTATGTTATGACGGAAAAAGCTACAGTCTGAGCTGCATTGTTTCCAATAGTTTGCTATATACTTTTGCAGTGTCGGACGGGTGTCCGACCAGGACAGTGGCCACTCCTGTTTTTGTTCAACAAAAGCAAGAGTTTATTATGGACAATCTCAAACCCCTCAAGTCCTTTTTGACGGACCTGATCACTCCCATTGTGCAGGATGCTGTGACCAATGCAATTCCTGACAACATCAAGACCAAGGACAAAAATCCTGTGCCGGTGCAGAAGATTACGCAGATGTACGGTATTTCCCAAAGCAAGGTGTATGCTATGTTCAGAACCGGCGAGCTGGAGAAAATCAAGCAAGGCGGACTGACATTCGTTGATACCGTCCAGCTGGAGAGCCTGATGAAAGGCGAAAAGCTGTGCGCGAAGGCTCCTATGAAGCGCAAATAGCAAGCGTTCACATTACAAATCCCGAGAAAAAATTGAGTTCGTGACTGGTATGTTTCACAAAGTGGAACAGCCTGCCCATTACTTTGAAAATTTTTTCGCTATTGAAACGATGCTTATGAAAATCAAGGAAATGTATGTGAGCGTGTTGCCTCATCTGCTGCCCGATACTGACAGAAGACTTACCGATGAACAGAAACGCAGGGACTTTGACAATTCGATGATTGGCCCTCCTTCTGTGCTGCTGATGGATTTTCTGCGTGGTGACAAGGACACCAGGCGGCTGTGCGAGAAGGTGCGCAGCATCAGGAATGCCAACTCCAGAAGGGATGCCGTGGTGCGGATGATGCCTCACGCGATTGTGCCGGTGAAGGTATGGAGCCGTGATTTCAGCCGGAAGCCGGAAGAATATGTCAAATCCTACAACCGGCTTATCGCCCTGGAGTTTCCTGCAGGCGATGACAGGACACGGATCATTGCCGTTCTGAAGAGCAAGCCGTGGGTACTCTATATCACTCTGTCTGCTGACGGAGATTGCGTTATTGCCATTGTGCCTCTGGACAATGATGATTGGAGGCGGCACGTGCATTATTTTGATGCGCTGCGGTCCGAGTTCGGGCGTTACGGTTTCGTTGTGAATGAAAGCTGCTCCAGCCTGACCGCTATGATGGCGCAGACTTATGATTCGCAGGCGTGGTTCAACGGAAACTGCGTGCTGTACAGTTTGCCCCGCAGTTTCGGCAATGGGGATAAGGAGGATTGATTATGGATAAGAACAAATTTCAGGAGGAAGTGGTTGAGGAGAATCCTGTCGAGAGTTATTTCACTGTGAGGACAGGAAGTGAATGGATGGAGGAGGCGAAGGATATCCCCATCCGGAAGAAGCTGGCCGGGGACTTGTGGTTCGAGGGAGAAAACTCTGTTCTGTTTGCTGACACTAACGCAGGCAAGAGCATCTTGGCCGTTCAGATTGCAGACTCGATTTCGCGTGGTGTGCCTCTCTCGCCGCTGGAGCTCACGGCCCAGGCGCAGCCGGTGGTGTATTTCGATTTCGAGATGGAGGCTCCGCAGTTTTATGCCAGGTATTCCATCGACGGGCAGAATCCCTATTTCTGGAGCAGGAACTTCATCAGGGTGGAAATCAATGAAGATGCTGTCTATCCCAAAGGCAATTTCACGCAGTTCATCTGTGATGCCATCGAGTCCGTGATGCTGCGCTCCGGTGCGAAGGTCGGAATCATCGACAACATCACTTATCTCGGTGATGAACTGGAGAAGAGCAAGGCGGCAGCTCCCCTGATCAAAATGCTTAAGGCGGTGAAGAAGAAGCACGGGTTCAGCTTCCTGATTCTGGCCCATACTCCGAAGCGGCTCGGAACACGGCCAATCACGAAGAATGACCTTAGCGGAAGCAAGCAGATTATGAACCTGATTGACTCGGCGTTTGCGATTGGTGACAGCCGTCAGGAAGTGAACCTGCACTACCTGAAGCAAATCAAGACCCGCAACTCCAAAGTCCTCTACGACAAGGACAATGTGCTGCTCTGCAGAATCGTCAAGGATTTGAATTTCCTGCGCTTCGAATTTCTGGGAACGGCAATGGAAATCGACCATTTGGAGTCACCTGACCCGATGCCGAAAGAGAAGCTGGTGGAGTTCATCAAGCGTGAGTACCCGAAGGGACGGAGCGCAAGAAGCATTGCAGGTTCAGCCGGCTACAGCCATACTACCGTGAACAGGGTTATCGCTGAACTGATTGCCGAAGGCGAGCTCAAAGAGCGTGGAAGTGGAAACGTTACAGATGTTACAGGCTTTCTGAAAGTAACAGAAGTTTCCACAGTTTCCACTTCGGAGAAAATGGAAACTTCGGAACAGACGGAACACACGGAATGTTCCGTTCCACCGGAGCAGAAATCACCCGAAAACAAGGACTGAGATATGTACAACGATGATTTGAAGTACAGATACAGGCTGGAAACCTACGACCCGAAAGTGCGGAAACACGTCTGTCCGGGCTGCGG
>JBJFDE010000214.1:0-6978 GCA_051889855.1 Candidatus Cryptobacteroides sp.
TTTCTTCATGAAAAGGCGGATTGAGTTGGATGGTTCTGCCTGGAGATAGCACTGCTCAATGTCGAGAACCTTATCGAAAAAGCGTCCTACATGGAAGCCGAGACCGCATCTTTGTTCAGGTGTGAACGAGTCAGGATCTTCGCCTTCATTGAGCCATCTTCTCTGTGAGAAGGTGAATTCCAACTTGTTACGGTAAAAAGTGGTTTTATCTGAAGCTATGATAGGGGAGATTTCGGGTATATCCAGATGGCCGATTCTCACGAGCTGGTCATAGACTTGCTGCTGTTTAGCCTGAAGCTGCATCTGATATGGAAGAGGTTGCCATTTGCATCCTCCGCAGACTCCGAAATGTTTGCAGAATGGCTCCAGACGGTCTTTGGAAGGCTCCACCATACGCAAGATATAACCTTCCATATAATTTTTCTTTTTCTTGGTCACTTTGACATCTACAACGTCGCCGGGAACTGCAAACTGCACGAACAACACAGTGCCGTCAACTCTTGCAAGGGCTTTTCCTTCAGCTGCAACAGCTTCAATGACAACGTTCTCAAGTATGATTTCCTGTTTCTTTCTTCCCATAATCTTAAATTTCTACACGAAACTGCAAAAGTACCAATTATCTCGCGTAATTCGAAATTTTAATAATGAGGGGGATGACTATTTTGCAATTTTACAGATATTAGTTAACATAATATAAATTGTATAACAAATATTAGGCAGTCGGGGAGTGCTATAATGTGATGCTGATTCCTATGGTCAGGGCTGTGAAAATTGCACTGTTACGCTTGATTTGAGACTCGGGAATCAATTCTTCATCAAAGTAAATTTTCGGCTTGGTGTATGACATCTTTATGCTGCTGACCAAATCTATTTTAGTGCGTCTGCTCAATGAAAATCTGTAGCCTCCGCCGATCTTTCCTGAAAACTGCGGCTTCAGTTGCTTGTCCGGTGTAAATCCGCTGCCAAGATCCAGATAACACAACCATTTGTCTGACAATTCATTGCTATAGAAGAACCTGGTAAGCCTCAATGATATCGGTATGGCATCATTTTCCTTGGCTATGTTGGTGTATCCTGCATACAAGGCAATGTTCCAGTTATCGTCAGGATTCACTCCGACATGGAACAGCACCTCACCGTTTGAAGCATGTGTCAGTTCAGTTTTCCTGACTCCGACCCGGTATCCGTCAGGAGAATAGAAATTCTGCCTTTTTGCTGAAGCAACAGTCCCGACATAGTTCCATTCTGCACCATAAGTAAAGACAGGTCTGCGTGCATTACGCGCTTCTGTCATAGTTGATATGCAGGATAAAAGTATGATAATCAATGATATGGACCACCTTTTCATAGCTTCAGAAATTGAATTTGATACCTAATTCAGGAATGAATCCAAAAGTCAGTCCCTTTTTATACATACCCATATTCACAGTATCCTTCAGAATCTGCAAGTGTGAACCTAAAACAGGACTTGCACCGATGGATAGCGTCACTCCCCTTTCATATTCACATTCCAGTGCGATATTTCCGCTGAGTCCGAACATCGGCCCCCAACCATTCTTGTTATCATGGCAATAGCCTGCCACAATGCCGGGACCGGCGTGAATCCTGAGAATTTGACCGTACTCGAGTTCCTTGCTGAAAAATATGAAATTCCATGAAAAACCGGCACAACCTCCAGGAATATTGCTTTTCCCGAAAAATACATCAGAAAGCATCAGGCCTGTATCAACCTTGATGAAACACTCTGTATCAAGATAATGCTCATACGATATGCAGATTCCGTTCAAAGACTGTACAAGGCCCAGGGACTTAGGCTGTGCATTCATACGGGCAGCACCGGAAAGCAGTAAAACTGCAGCAGCTATTATAGCCAATAGCTTGTTTATCATATAATTACTGCACATATAGGTCCCATTTTAGTATCCAACAACATGCGAAAATACGAAAAAAAACCTATGATAAACTAATTTTTTGCTACATTTGCACAAATGTACCAAAACCAAAAACCTATGTCAGTTATAATAAAAACTGTAGAAACTGGGGCTCAGCTCAAGACGTTTGCCAAATTTGCAAACAAACTATATAAAGGAAATGCATACTATGTTCCGGCAATGCCAATGGATGAGTGCAATACACTGGACAAGAAGAAAAATGCAGCATTCGAATTTTGCGACGCAGATTATTTCCTTGCTTATAAAGACGGCAAACTCGTCGGCAGAGTTGCCGCAATCTTGAATCCAAAAGCCAACGAGGCCTGGAAAACCAAGCAGGTAAGGTTCGGCTGGATTGATTTCATTGATGATTATGAAGTGTCCGAGGCACTGATAAATAAAGTCATAGAATGGGGCCGTGAACGTGGCATGGAACATATAGCAGGTCCTCTCGGCTTCACTGATTTTGACCCTGAAGGAATGCTCGTGGAAGGATTTGACAGGCTCGGAACCATGGCGATGATTTACAATCATCCATATTACATGACTCATATGGAAAGGCTCGGACTTGTCAAGGAAGTTGACTGGCTTGAGTTCAGGATTACGATACCGGATGAACTTCCTGAGAAATTCGTCAAGATGTCAAATCTGGTGAAAGAACGCTATAATCTGAAAGTCAGGAAGTTGACACAGAGGGACATTAAAAGGGAAAATTACGGAAGCAAATTCTTCCACCTCATAAACGAGTGCTATTGCAACTTGTACGGATATTCCTTATTGTCGGAAAAGCAGATTGCCCAGTATGTGAAATTCTATCTCGGAGTGCTTGACCTGAGGATGGCATCATTCGTAGAGAATGAACAAGGTGAACTTATCGCAGCTGGCGTTGCAATGCCGTCACTTTCAAAGGCTTTGCAGAAATGCGGAGGCAACCTCTTCCCTACCGGCTGGTGGCAACTTGTCAAAAATATGTACATCCGCAAACCGGACACACTTGACCTGCTTCTGGTCGGAGTAAGACCTGATTATCAGAGCAAAGGAATCAATGCGATGATATTCAACGATTTGTTCCATACTTATAAGGAAATGGGCTTCAAATATGCCGAGACCAGTGCTGAGCTTGAAACTAATGTCAAGATTCAGCAGATGTTCAGCATTTTCGGACCGGAGCAGCATAAACGCCGCCGCGTTTACACAAAAGAAATCTGATGGATAAATTCGAGCAGGATGAAATAGGACGGAGCAGGATGCTGCCGCCTCTCCCCGAGAGGATGAGACCGCAGGAACTGGATGGCTATGTCGGCCAGCAGCATCTGATTGGTCCGGGTTGTATCTTGCGAAATATGATTGAGAGCGGCAATCTCTCGTCTTTCATTTTGTGGGGTCCTCCTGGGGTTGGAAAGACAACCCTTGCAAGAATCGTTGCCAAGTCACTTGGCCGGGAGTTCTATACATTGTCTGCTGTCAGTGCAGGTGTGAAGGATGTGCGTGAGGTCATAGACAAGGCACGCTCAAATTCTTTGTTTTCAAGAGGGGAAAGCCCCATTCTTTTCATTGATGAGATTCACCGTTTCAGCAAGTCTCAGCAAGATGCCCTTCTTGGGGCCGTGGAAGATGGAACAATCATCCTTATCGGTGCCACTACCGAGAATCCCTCTTTTGAAGTCATCACTCCCCTTCTGTCCAGATGTCAGGTCTTTGTCCTTAAGCCTCTTGGTGCAGATGACCTTGAAAAATTGCTGGAAAGGGCACTTAACAAAGATGTTATACTTAAGAACAAAGATGTTAAAATTGCTGAAACTGAGGCTCTTTTCAGATATAGCGGAGGGGATGCAAGAAAGTTGCTCAATATCTTGGAAATAGTCATCGGAGCTTCTTCCGGTAAGTATCAAATAGTGGTTGACAACAGGATTGTGACCGAATGCCTTCAAGAAAACTTGGCAATTTATGATAAAAACGGTGAGATGCATTACGACATCATTTCTGCTTTTATCAAAAGTGTGAGGGGGTCCGATCCCAATGCTGCTGTTTATTATCTTGCACGTATGCTTGACGGCGGTGAGGACCCGCTTTTCATCGCCCGAAGACTTTGTATTCTTGCTGCCGAGGACATAGGCCTTGCTAATCCAAATGCCCTTCTGCTCGCTGATGCCACCTTCCGCATTGTACACAATATCGGAATGCCTGAGGCACGGATTCCGCTTTCTGAATGTACAATCTACCTTGCAAGCTCTGCAAAAAGCAATTCAGCATATCTTGCAATAAACGAGGCGCTTGAAGTTGCCGGGAAGACACGCTCAGCATCAGTCCCTTTATATTTGAGGAATGCTCCTACCCAGCTCATGGAAGAGCTTGGCTATTCTGACGGATACAAATATGCCCATGATTATCCGGGCCACTTTGCCGATTTGGAGTTCATGCCTGAGGAATTGAAGGAACATAAATTCTATGAACCAGCCGAGAACAAGCAGGAAGACGGCCTTCGTTCACGCCTGAGTTCACTTTGGCCGAAATACCGGTATTAGTCAGAACAAATGATTATCAGTTTCTTGCGATCCTTTATCAGAAAGGATAGCCCACACCAAAATGCAGGGTATAGTTGCCTTTTTTAAGCCACTGCCCAGGATTTACCCATGACTGAGTCCTTGAAGGGTCATGCACTTTCATACCCAAATCCACTCGCAGAAGCAAGAATCCGAGATTGAGCCTTACACCTGCTCCCCAGTCTGCAGCGAGGCTTTTGCCGAAATCCTTGAATGAGAATAATCCCGGATCCTCAAATTCGGTCTCACGTCGCAATGACCATATATTTCCCACGTCTGCGAATACTGCACCTTCAACTTTCCAGAACAGGCGGAAACGGTATTCTGCATTGAATTCCAGTTTCATATCACCGGACTGGTTAGGAATGACGAAAGAAGTATCGAGGCTGTCACATCCCGGACCGACACTTCTGACCTGCCATCCTCTGAGACTGTTCGCACCACCGCCATAGAAATGTTTCTCGAACGGAAGCGCCGTCGAGTTGCCATAAGCATAGCCTGCACCGGCAACAAGACGGAGTGCCACTGACTGCCCGCTCTTTTTTCCGAAAATCCATGTCCTTCCGAGAGTCAGCTCAGCACGCACGAATTGCGAGTATGGTGTGTCCCAGATGACTTTTTCTCCAAGTTCATTTGCACTCATGAGAGGGTTGAAGGCACTTAGCAGGTTGCCTGCAATGTCAAATTGGAGCCTTGTGTAGAAGTAACTGCTCGTCGGGATTGTTTCAGCATTGGTCGTATAATACAAAGTAGCTCCGCTACCGAGATCGAAGTGATTCTGATATGCATTGTACAGGAACGGGTCTTTTTCCAGATTGTTGATGAAGTCAGCATCCAGTTTTGAAAGCTGAACGATGTTCAGCTGGAGCGGATAAACCTGATAGAAAAATCTGTTCCTGATGTTTCCATTATATCCGTAAGATGTTGAAATGATGTTTCTGGTATATTCCGGACGACTTTGATAATTGTAAGACATGCTCACATCTGTGCGTGGAATGGCACCTTTGAAATATCTGTATGGCAGAGGGAAGAAATTAGGGAAACTCAGGCTTGCGGATACACCGAATTCATTGGAGCGGATTGTTGATTTGAATTTATGCTGGAAATTACCGATGAAACTCAGGTTCAGCCACTCGCCTCCCCTGAATATATTCTTATGGAAATATGATATCTGAGGCGATATGCCAAGCAGGCCTGACGAATTGGAAGATGCTTCAAGGTTTATCTTGAATCCCTGGAGTTTGGACTGGGCAAGTGATATATGACAGTCAACCTTATCGACATCGGACTGGGTCATGCCGATGTTGACGCTGCTGAACACTTTCAGGGACGACAACCTCGAATAAGTGCTGTTCACGATATCTGCATTATACACATTCCCTGGTACGATAGTGTTAAGCTCCCTCAGAATTTTCTCTCTGATTTTCAAGTTCTTGGGATACTCGATATTGACTTTGTCTATATAGAATTTCCTTATGGGAGAGGCTGAACGTTTGGTGTCGTTCCTTGTGTATTCGTTGATTGTATATTTTAGGACTGCGCTGTCCTTTGAACCAAGCGTGTCGGCTTCAAAAAAGAAATAGTTCTTGTTGAAATTGTAGAAGCCCTGGTTGCGCATCTTTGTCGCGGCCCTTTCCGTTTCAGCTTCAAGAGCTGCCTCGGACAGAAAATCTCCTTTCCTGATGGTTATTGCAGATGTATCTTTTAGGAATGTATCTGTGAAATCTCCTTCAGGAGGCAGTGTCAGGATGATGTCACCGATTGGAATCCTCTTGCCAAGCTCAACTTTGTATGTCACATATACCCTTCTTTTCTTAACATTGATTTCGCTGTCAACCTTGGAACCATAATAACCGAGATATTCAAGATGGTCTGTTATACTCTCAATGGACTTATCCACCAGCTCCGATTCATAAACAATCGGGGCAACTCCGATTTTCTGAACAAATTTGTCCCATCCTTTTCCTTTGCCATTGGACCAGTTATATACGTTAAGGAATGGATTCCAGCCGAAAATGAGGTAGGTGTTGGCTTTCTGCTTGATATAAGGTTCCAACTTGCTTGTGTTGAAATTTTTCTCTCCGCTTACCTCAATCTTATTCTTGGCCAGTCTATACTCCCCTTCCTGCAGTACGCGCGTGGTGCTGCAGGATACCGCAGTGATGGCTGCGACTAGAAGGAAGATTAATGTTCTGCCAAGCTTCATATCCATATAATCCTTGTTGTATCATGCAAATTTATCTCTAAACTGTCATTTTCACAAAAAAATGAGTTAAAAATATATTGATATGGCCCGGAATATCAATAATAATGATATATTTGTGCCAATTTTGAGTATCCGGGTGAGCCGGATTGGTTATTTTTAGACAAACTGACTTAATTGCATTTGCAAAAATGAAGAACAAGTACATTGATTTGATTGATCAAACCTTCGAGTTTCCGCAGGATGAGTTCAATGTTGAAGATGGAGAACTCTATTTCCATGACATCAATATGATGGATAT
>JBJFDE010000215.1:0-1936 GCA_051889855.1 Candidatus Cryptobacteroides sp.
TATGTCAACGGTAATTTTGACCTAAAGACAGAAAAACTGACATCAAGCGACAATGTAAAACAGATATCGTTCAGCGGAACCATACCAGAAACAGGAACTTTGGAGGAAGAATGGTTCGTTTTCAGTGCTTATGGTACGGCTACCTCAAATTTATCATTCACTTTTACCATTGATGGCGTTACATATACGACTGTTAAATCCTCGGAAAGCGTGAAATTTGAAAAAGGGAAAAAATACATATACAATATCTCCGTAGGCAATCACAAGGTAGAGGTCTCGCAGGTGGACATACTACCCTGGGGAGATGGAGCGAATGAGAATCTGAACGTTACAGACTGATGGATGAAATCCATTACCTCGTCATAGTATCTCTTGCAGCATACGCAGGCATCCGCATCGCTCTTTGGTGGGGAAACAGATGGAAAAAGCGTGCCAGACATGCGTATATGGTAATCGGGCAGCATGGTCAGAGTAATGAGGAACGGGAATGGGGGTATCGCAATGCCCTGTTGGCGGGCGAGCAGAAAGCCGAGAAGTTCTATTTATGTGCTGCCATGGAGAAATTCATGGAAGAAAAGCCGTTGACCCCATGCCCTTTTGATGATGGGTTGGGCGGAACGATACCATTCGTATTCTACAATTATTATCTGCCAATGAAGATAAGGAACTTCGGCACGGACGAGCAGAAGGAACTGTCGTGGGTGGTTAACGAGTTCAAGGATGGTCGTGTGGATGCGTCGGGGTATTTTCTGACGGCAATTGCAAAACTTGGATTGAGTGGCACCATGACCATACTGTTTATGCCATGCAGCAATGAACGGAACTACTATATCCGTTTCCGCGCATTGGCAAAAGAGTTCGGACGATACAAGGAACTGGATCCGGAACTTTACAGCATGACCTACATCTCGGTAAGGAAGAGCAAGCATCGCTCGTCAAACAGGAACGAGATATCAGTCGATGCAAATATAGTCGTTGATGCGAATGTGGTGGGCAGGCAGAATTGCGTACTGATAGATGACGTATGTACGACAGGCGATTCCATAAGGACGCATATTGCGGAACTGAGGAACTATGGTGTGCGTGTGGTTGGGGTAGTTTGCCTCGGCAGGACGGCAAGGATTCCTACCAAGGAACAAATAATGAAACAAGCAGAAAAAGACAGTGAACAAAAAATTTATTGATATGAACAATTTGACATTAATCGGACGACTTGGCTCAGAGCCTGTCGTCATCAACAGCAACGGCTCTTTGGCAGCCCGAATATCTTTGGGTGTTTCGACGAAGAGCGGAAAGACAGAGAGTGAAACTGAATGGTTTGAGGTTTTCCTGTGGGACAGCCTTGCCATGTTTGCGAAGGAGTACTATCATACTGGCGACAAAGTCTATGTGTATGGTCATCTTACTTCTGGCAGCTATGAAGACAAAGATGGGAATACCCATCACGTCACCAGGATTGAGGCTGATGAAACTGAGAAGATAAGTACTGCAAAAAGAAATCAGAAAATGGACAAATAAAAACATTAAGGGTATGGCAACAAATAGAGTAAATCTCGTGGGACGTTTAGGGAAAGATCCAGACTTTCACTATATAGACAAAAACACAACGGTAGGCCGTCTTCGGATTGCTGTAAACGATTGTGACTATGATATCAATGGAAACAAAGGCAGATATACGACTTGGATTACCGTTGTTTTATGGAACCGACTGGCGTATGTCGCAAAAAATGGACTTTGCAAAGGGGCTGCCATAGCTGTCGAAGGGCGGTTGAGTAATAACAGTTATGTGGATAAGGAAGGAACGAAGCACTACCAGCTTATAGTGGAAGCCGAGCGTATTGAGTGTTTACATAAGCCAAACCGACCAGAGCAGACTACAGATACGAATGTGGAAGAAGAAAAAGACACTGAAGCAGACTGTATAGTCGGAGACGCG
>JBJFDE010000216.1:0-6946 GCA_051889855.1 Candidatus Cryptobacteroides sp.
ATATACCGGCCTTATGCCGTCATAGTCAATGCTGGTGAAAAACAGATGTTGCTTTTTTGTGCCTCTGACTCCCTGGCACAGAGACAAATCATACTGAGCCAGCCCAAGAGCTTCAGCCCAATTGCTTTTCTGCCAGCCATTCAGGTCATGCGGACATTTGGTTACGATAATGACATCTGCCGCATTTATTCTTTCCGGCAGGTCACGCAAGCGTCCTATGGGCAGCAGATGGTCTTTGAAAACAGGCCGGTTCCAATCTGTCAGAACAATCGAAAGAGATGCTTTGAGTGAACGGTATTGGAAGGCATCATCCATGATGATAAGGTCTGCCGGGCGGAACTCCTTGTTGCGGCACTTTTTCCCCTTTTTCGATATTGCAAGTTTGTCCGGATGGGCAAGGAAGTCGCATCCGCGGATTCTGGACTTATCAACAGCCACTGTAACCTCTGGAAACTTGTTTTTTATCTGCAATGGCTCATCTCCATAGTCCTTTGCACTTGAGCCAGCCATAACTTGTTGGAAACCACGTGTTTTCCTTTTATATCCCCTCGAAATAACAGAAATGTTATCCCCCTTCCACCGACTATCTGCCAGTAGCTCCCTGATAATCATCTCGGTGTGTGGGGTCTTGCCTGTTCCCCCGACAGTGACGTTGCCTACACAGATGGTAGGTACATCCGCAACATGTTCCTTGCGAAGCCCCAAATCAAACATCAAATGTCTGATTTTCAATGTAATCCAGTATGGGAAAAGTATAGTCTGATCAATCATAAAACATTTTTGTTATCAGAGGATCGTCTCATTTGCAGAGCTCTCTCCCCAGCGTTCGAGCACATAATCCAGGGTCTTGTGAATCTCCTGAGGCTCTTTCAGAGTCACAAGCTTCAATCTGGTCTCCTTGAAGTCCGGCAATCCCTTGAAATAGCATGAAAGATGGCGTCTCATTTCAAGTACTCCCACCACATCTCCTTTGATTTCGATTGATTTGTCCAGATGCCTGTGGGAAAGTTCCACTCTTTCTGCCACACTCATCGGTGGCATGAGTTCGCCCGTATCAAGATAATGGCGGATTTCCCTGAACAGCCACGGATGTCCGAAAGTAGCCCTTCCAATCATTATTCCGTCCACACCATATTTGGAAAAGGCCTCAGCGGCCTTTTGAGGAGAGTCTATGTCACCATTTCCTATTATCGGGATGTGCATTCGGGGGTTTTCCTTGATTTTCCCTATAAGTGTCCAGTCTGCTTCTCCCTTATACATCTGGCACCTGGTCCTTCCGTGTACGGTAAGAGCCTGAATTCCAACGTCCTGCAATCTTTCTGCAAGTTCGACGATGATTTTGGAATCTTCGTCCCAGCCAAGACGGGTTTTCACCGTGACTGGCTTTTTCACAGCATCGACCACCATCTTTGTGATTTGAACCATCTTGTCAGGTTCTTTCATCATCCCGGAGCCAGCACCCCTGCGCGCAATCTTGCTCACAGGGCATCCGAAATTGATGTCAATCACATCAGCTCCATGCCCGCCGGCAATTTCTACAGCCTTTTCAGCCATCACTGCAGCATCGACCATAGCCTGAGGAATGTTTCCATAAATCTGGATTCCGATAGGTGCCTCATAGTCGTATGTCAGAAGTTTTGCCAGGGATTTCCTTGCATCACGGATCAGCCCGTCGGAAGAGATGAACTCAGTGTACATCATATCTGCACCGAATTCCTTGCAGATATATCTGAAAGAAGCATCGGTGACATCCTCCATGGGCGCGAGGAAAAGTGGCTTTTCTCCTAAATCTAAATTGCCGATTTTCATTGGTTTATATTAATTATTTCTTAGCATGCCATGGCTATGAAAAAAGTTAGGCCCGGAAAGCGGACAAAATTAGGAAAAAATTTGTAGTTTTGCCAAGATATGCGCATATTGCATACAGATGAACTAAACGAAACACCGAAATATGGCTAAAATTTCCACAATCGGAGTTCTCACCTCGGGAGGTGATGCTCCAGGAATGAATGCGGCTATCAGGGCCGTAACCAGAGCAGCAATTTACAATGGCTGGAAGGTCAAAGGTATTTATCGCGGCTATGAAGGACTTATCCACAATGACATCAAGGATTTCTCTTCCGAAAGTGTCAGCGGTACAATCAACCGTGGAGGCACAATCCTAAGGACAGCAAGAAGCAAGGACTTCATGACTGAAGACGGAAGGGTAAAAGCTTTTGAGAATATCAAGGCAAACGGTATCGATGCCCTTGTAGTAATCGGAGGCAACGGTTCTCTTGCCGGAGCACAGATTCTTGCATCGGAATATGATATCCCGTGTGTCGGCCTTCCGGGAACCATTGATAACGATTTGTATGGCACGGATACTACAATCGGTTATGACACAGCGCTTAACACCATTATGGACTGTGTCGATAAAATCAGGGATACAGCCAACTCGCATAGCCGTATCTTCTTTGTCGAAGTAATGGGACGTGATGCAGGTTTCCTCGCGCAGAATGCGGCAATCGCAACCGGAGCGGAAGCTGCCATCATCCCTGAGGACCAGACAGATGTTGACCAGCTTGCTTCCTTCATTGGCAGGGGAGTACGCAAGAGCAAGAACAGTTCAATCGTCCTTGTTTCCGAGAGCAAGAAAGACGGCACAGGCGGAGCACAGTATTATGCAGACCGTCTGGTGCATGAATATCCTGAGTTTGAGGCACGTGTGACCATACTCGGACACCTTCAGAGGGGTGGCTGCCCGACCGCCCAGGACCGTATCCTTGCTTGTCGTCTTGGTGTAGCGGCAATCGAAGCTCTCAAGGACGGCCAGCGCAATATCATGATAGGTGTCAAGAATGACCAGATTGTCTATGTCCCATTCAACAAGGCAATCCGTATTGACAAGCCGATCGACAGGGAGCTTATCAATGTTCTTAACGTTCTTTCAATCTGATAAATAAGGAATTATCTACTTTTCCAGCCAGTTCAGGAAATCATCTACTCTTGAACGGCTGACTGTCATTTCAAATGAAGAGGCGGGGGAGGCTTGGATTTTCAGTCGGCCTCCGCTTTGTTTTACGATGCTTGTAATTGCATTCGCTGATATGATGCAACTGCGTGATATCCTGAAGAATTTGTCCGGATTGAGCTCTTCACTGATGTCATCAAGAGAAGAGTCTATTATATATTTCTTTTCGTCGAAGGTTACGAGGTAGTTGTTCTTATCCTCTGAATATACGTAGGCTATTTCATTGATATTCAGAGGAATAATTCTGTCATTAAGTCTGATGATGTACCTTTCCTTGTATTCTTTGACGGGGGTTGTCAGCTTTATACCCATTGCTTTTACCAGCGCCTCCGCGTCTATTTGTCCGCCACTCATCCTGCATCTTGCCACTGCTCTTTTCAAATCTGCAGTGTCAATAGGCTTTAGCAGATAGTCCACGCTGCCTGCTTCGAAGGCCTTTAGGGCATAACTGTCGTAAGCAGTGGTCATTATCACTTTGGCCTTGACTTCCACCTGTTTGAAAATCTCGAAGCATATTCCGTCAGTCAGCTCCACATCCAAAAAGATGATATCTGCCACATCGGGATTATTCTTCAGCCAGTCAACTGTCTCCTTGACAGAAGAGGCCGTACCCACAACTTCCATATCAGGAAAGTTCTGCGACAGCAACCTTGCAAGACTCTTCTGTGCAATAATTTCATCTTCAACAATAAAAGCTTTCATATATACTCGATTTAAGCAGTTTTAACCAATTATAAAAGTGGCAGAGTTACCTTATAAATATCATTTTCACATCCGATTCTGACTTCTTTTCCGGACAAGTCGAGATATTGCTGCCTGATATATTTCTGGCCCAGTCCTGTGGAAGGGCTTTTGGTCAGTTTCGGGATTACATTATTGTCAATGGAAATTTCCGTACCATTTGATATAATGTTGATTATAAGTGGTTTGTCTGGACTTATGGAGTTATGTTTGGTTGCATTCTCAACCAGCAGCTGGATGGAGCATGGCAATACCATCCTTCCATAATCATCTTCTTTTATGTCAATATTCACTTCGAATCCCTGAGGAAACCGGACTTTGATAAGGTCAATATATTGTTCCACGAAATTCATTTCATCCCTTAGTGTTACCAGGTCCTCATCTTCGCTTTTGAGCATATAGCGGTAAATGGCTGCCAATTTCTGGGTATAGGTGCTTGCCTGCTCGGTCTTTTCATCAATTATCAGGTAATTCAGGACATTAAGGCTGTTGAAAAGGAAGTGGGGATTGACTTGTTTCTTGAGTTTAAGGTAACGGTACTGCGCCATGTTGGCCTTGTAACGCTCCATTTTCATTTCGTTCCTTGATGTGATTGCCGAGTTGATCATATATACGATGCAAATTACTGTGAATTCAGTAATTGCAGCCACTATTGCTATAAGCCAGGTTTCACTGTCAAACAAGTTTTCAAAAACAGGAGGAAGCCCGATTTTTACAAAAAAGGTCTCAAAGAGAATTGCCAGAAGGATGAATACGCAGAGAATCAACAGCCTGACCCATGGTTTCAGCTTGTTTCCCTTGTTTGAGAAAGCCCTGATGAAAATGATGTTGATGCATATAAGGACAATCAGGGCAAATGAATTGGAGAATACTTTCCTTGTGGCGTCTATCAATTCGCCGGGTTCATACAAGTCTCTCGAGAACAATGACAATATTCCGAGCCTGAAAAAGAATATGATGACCATCGCGGTAATTATCCATGTCAGATAATATGACGACAGTGCCTTTGATTCGCTTGGTTTGCCTTTGAACAGGGTGAGCACTCCGACCATGCCCCATCCGACCATTTCCGTGGTTATAAAGGTTGACAGAGGGTGTATGATGATGCTTTGGCTGATGAACAATGAGAACAAGTGTGCCCACAAGCTTCCGAAGATGTAGCCGACGATATTTACAATGATGATGCTGGATGCCGTGAATTCGATGCTCTTTTCCCATTTCAGGCACAGAAGCAGAGCCATGATCATCGTGAGCATAGTCAGCACAAGTTCATCCACAACGCCTGTGAGACGACATGCAAGGGCTACCGCTGCATGAAGCAGCGCGAATATGTGAATTATCGCAGTTACTCCTTTTTTCATGTCCCTGTTATTAAAAATCTTTCCGAAGGTATGGATTTTTGTGAAAACAAGCAAGTTTGTTCCCTGTTCATCGGCAAAAATATTCAATTCATCCATGTCTTTCTTCAATTCATCCGGGCTTTTTTCGGGTTTTGCCCATAAATTTATATATTCGCCGATTATAACCGAAATGACCGCAAAATAATGACACAAAAAAGACAACTGACCTTCTGGCAGCTATGGAATATCAGCTTCGGATTCTTCGGAGTCCAGATTGCATATTCACTCCAGAGTGCCAACATCAGCCGAATCTTCGCAACCCTTGGCGCAGATCCCCACAATTTGAGCTTTTTCTGGATACTTCCTCCATTGATGGGAATGGTGGTGCAGCCTCTCGTAGGCAAATTCAGCGACAAGACCTGGTGCCGTCTCGGAAGGCGTATCCCTTATCTTTTCCTCGGAGCCCTGGTGGCAGTGATTGTCATGTGCATGCTTCCGAATGCAGGCAGTTTCGGCCTTGCTGTAGGAGGTGCAATGATTTTCGGACTCATTTCCCTCATGCTTCTGGACACATCCATCAACATGGCCATGCAGCCGTTCAAGATGCTTGTGGGAGATATGGTGAATGAGGAGCAGAAGGCAAAGGCATATTCAATCCAGAGCTTCCTTTGCAATGCCGGCAGCCTTGTAGGTTATGTTTTCCCTTTTCTTTTCGCATGGATCGGCATCGCCAACACAGCTCCTGACGGACAGATTCCCGACACCGTGAAATATTCATTTTATATAGGTGCAGCAATTCTTATACTCTGCGTCCTTTTCACTACATTCAAAGTGAAGGAAATGCCTCCTAAGGAGTATGCGGAGTTCCATGGAATAGACACATCAAAGAAAGAAGAGAAAGCTCCGAGTATGTTTACTCTTCTGAAAAATGCTCCTTCAACTTTCTGGACTGTCGGTCTGGTGCAGTTCTTCTGCTGGGCAGCATTCCTCTATATGTGGACATATACCAACGGTGCCATCGCAGATACCGTCTGGGGCACAACTGACGTAGCTTCAGAAGGTTATCAGGAAGCCGGCAACTGGGTGGGCATCCTTTTCGCAGTTCAGGCAGTGGGCTCTGTCCTCTGGGCTCTTGTAATTCCTAAATTCAAATCCATCAAGACTGCCTATGTCGTCAGCCTCCTCATCGGAGCTGTCGGTTTCGCTTCAGTCTTCTTCATCCATGACCAGTATCTTCTCTTCATCTCATTCCTTCTTATCGGAGTGGCATGGGCAGCAATGCTGGCAGTTCCTTTCACCCTTCTTACAAATTCACTTTCCGGTGACCATATCGGCACCTATCTCGGTCTGTTCAACGGCACCATCTGCCTTCCTCAGATTGTGGCAGCTGCGTGCGGAGGCCTCATCCTCAGACTCGTAGGCGGCGCTCAGGTCGGTATGTTCATCGTTGCAGGAATCTTCCTCGTCTGCGGTGCATTTGCCGTGGCCCTGGTCAAGGAAGGCAAGAAGGCTTGATACAATGGAAATAATTATCCTAAATATTATTTAACTATCTACTAACCAATCAAAATTCTTATGAAGAGAATAATGACGCTTTGCGTAGCCTTCATCCTTTCCGCGTTATTGGGTGGGGCACAGATATTCGCCCAGGGCGGATATGTGGTTAAAGGAGTAGTTTCAGATCAGGCCGGACCTATCATCGGTGCGACAGTGCTCGAACAGGGCACTTCAAACGGTGTTTCCACAGGTCTTGACGGAGACTATGTCCTTAATGTATCAAGCGCAGATGCAATTATCGAAATCAGCTGCATCGGCTATGCTACACAGACATTCACAGCATCGCAGGTTCCTG
>JBJFDE010000217.1:0-6944 GCA_051889855.1 Candidatus Cryptobacteroides sp.
CAAGAAGCACCGCATTCAGGGCATAAAAACTCGTCTTTGATACTCTCTTTTTCAAAATCTACAGATTCGTCCCAAAGAGTCAACTCATGACCGCAGTTTGGGCAAACTAATACGTCACTCCAGATTGTAGAGGTAACCTTAGCTACTTGTCCCCTTATGGGAATTTCAAATAGCCAGCCCATTTCAGTTTCTACCTGCTTTAGTATCCGCTCGGCTTTTCTCTTGAATTGTTTTGCGTCAAATCTAAGATTATAACTGGCGGATATTAGCGATGCTATCGGGGATAAATCGGAGCATAAACAATTACGTTTGCCTATAACGGAGTTGGGCTCATTAAGAGAATTGACCTCAGTTGCATTGCCACATAACTGTGCCGCAACACCTGTCATACCTGTTCCACAGAAGCCATCAAAGACAATATCTCCTGGCTGGGTATAGTGCAATATGTATCGCATAATGGCCGGATGTGGGACCTTTGTATGGTATGCGTGGGCCATATAGATTGGATTATTCTTTCCCTCGCTCACATCAGCGGCATACGGTTCCTTGACCTCGAAGTCAGCTTTGCGCTTGCCTTCGGCCTGGAGTTTAACCTTCTCCGCTTCCCATTCCTTGATGAAATCGTTTATCCACGGATTCGGGCAGGCTGTGTAATAAGGAGGGTCTGACAGAGCGATGATGTCATCGTCCTCGCCTATCGGGAATCCCTCGATAAGCCTCAGCTCAGGGAGTTTCTTGCGGAGTTCCTCACGGAAGAACTCGCGACGTTTATTATCATTCTCGAATGTGATGCCAAGACAGGTCACAGGACCTTCATCCTTCACCTGCTCATCATCTAATTTAAAGAGTTCGCCGTCCATTTTGGTTCACGTTATTTGCTGAGTACTATTCTGACTTTCTTTCTGTCCTTGCCGGAACATTTCTTGTTGATGGCATGTTCTATCATACCGATTGCTTCATCCGCAGTCATAGGTCTGCTGATGCAAGCGGCAAGTTCCTCTGAAGTAATCTCAACCTTCTCGTAGCCACCACTAAGCATATCAAGCAGCTGGAGCAGACATTCTGCTGAATGTCCGTCATCGATTACCATTAGCCCGGAAGCGAACTGCAGAAGGAAGTTCTGTGATTTCTCGTCCATCAGGCTGAGTGCTTCCTGAGAATCTGGTGCCTGCACATAAGCCTTGAGAGCATTTATCCAGGTGTCATAAATAACCTGAAGGTCTTCTTTAAACTCTGTCACTGTCTTCATACTATGGCCGCCTGATGTGAGAGGATTAAAGCCGGCATATGGTGTGCTTCCGAGAATACTCTTTACATTCGGATTAGCGGTCTTGAGTTGATTGAATGCCATCTTCCACTGGTTCCATGCAGAGGTATTGATAAGGGTGCATCTGCAAAGGACTGTGCACGCGCGATATTCTCCGCTATTGAGTATCTCAATTCTCTTTGCCTCATCAAATTCTGTCAGACAGCACTTGTAGTACAGTTCCAAGTACCAAGCAATGTAATCGGCCTTAACCTTGTCCAACTCAGTATTGTATGCGCTCACCTGGGCATCATTAAGGTCTTTCAGCACATCTGCAACCTTATTTACCGTAGCATCTATGTTCTTCGCAAGAGCAGTTTCTGTTGGCACATACTGCTTAGCCTGTGTGAGGTACTGCACCTTCGAATTCAATTCAGCAGCAGTCTTGATGATTGCCTTTGTCTGTGCAAGTTCAGCTTTGTTAGCTGCCATCCTCTTCACCACATCAAGGTCATACTTGAAGTTCTTCAACTTGGCCTGTTTTGTAATGGTAGATACATAGTCGCTGAATCCCTTGAGTACAATGACGTTCGATTTGATTGATACACTCTTTACTTCATCGATAACAGTGACTCCAGCGACTTCGAGACCGTTTTTGAGTTCCCTTGCGTCGAAAGTCGCACATTCAGAAGCAAGCGCCTTCGCAGCGTTGGTCATTGTGATAAACGTGCTCTCCTGATCCAATTGGTTGGACTTATCCTGGCCGCAATACATTTTGGTCAGTTCTCTTGCAATCGGGATATTGATATCCTTCGGCCTCTTGATGTTGGCGAAGGTATAATAGTCGTCTGACTGGAGGCCCCTGAGTTTATCCAGCGTGCTGGCGTTGATAACCTCGCCGCTATTTAGCGTAATTTCGCACTCCCCGAGTGAAACGAGCACCGCAAGCACAACAAACTCAAACACTGCATCAAGATGATAATCCTTAGTGAACCACACATTCTCAGACCTAGGCAGGAGCTCGAGAATCTCGTCCTTATTAACGACCATATTCTGGCCACGGTCATTCATCATCTTCAGGATAGCCTGGGCATAGATACTATTGTCAGTCGTAAGCTCACCTGCCTTGTAACAGCCCAGTCCCATCAGTATGGCCTCACCGTCTTTATTACTCTCCGTCGGACGAATAATCTTTGCGAATGCACCCTTGATGTAACGGTCTATATTGCCATTGGTCTTATCGAATGAAATGGTCTGGTTGGCGTATGTGAATGCAGGATACTTAGGTGTGTCAGCAGTAAACTGGTCCTCGAAAATGGCGCTCGCCACGCTGTCGAAGATTTCCATCTTGGAAGCACCATTGCCTGGCAAAGTGTAGGAGTTGAGCGTCTTAGCCTCACCGTCTCCGTAATACACCTGTGTGCCGTTCAGGTAGCAAGCATCGAATGCTCGTCTGGCCTTAACGAAAAGGTCCTCGCACTTGCTCTTGTAGTGAATCTTTTGCGCCGTGTCGGCAGACATATACTGGCTGTATGCAGCACCATATAGCACGACAAGATTCTTAAACTCGTCGCTCAGGTTGTCCATTACGAAATACACCTCGTCATTGTCCATATTCCGACCCTTCTTATCAGGCTGGAATATTGGCATAAATATCATATAGAAATGCTGCTTCGGATGAGTAGTAGATTTTTCATTAGGGTTGCCCAGGAAGATATATCCGTCCCTTGTGACCTTATGGCTTCTCCAATCAAGTTCGTGAGCATAAATCTGAAATCCCGTCCTGTATGGATTAGACGTGATGCCGAGCACTTCCACGATGAACTTGAAGAAAGACTCGTCCTTGCGGCTCTGTGGCATTGTCTCAGCCACCTGAGCAATCAGTTGGTCAAAATTGACTCCACCCTCAGTTCTGAGGTGATACTCCTCATTCTCGTCATTGTAATCGAAATACTGACCGGAAGTAGCCTTAATTACGAGTTTTGCCGTGCTGTCAATTGTATCCTTAAGCATCTCGGCAGTATCAGCCAGCTCGTCAGTCACGCAAAGGTCATTTACCAAAGACATAGCGCTCGCACCATTACCCTTGCTCAAGTCTCCCTGCAGAAGTTTAATGGCAGTCGCATTGACTATCCTCTTTGCCATAGGAATAAGAGGCTTGCGAGCCGGAGTGGAAGAGAAATTGCTGTCCACCTTGTCATACACCAACTTCACGGTATCGGAGACAGTCTTGAAGTCAGGCACAGCCATAAGGCCTGTGTCAGACATCATCTGCTCCCAATACATATCGTATGTAATAAGGCCCGGATTGTCATTCGGAATGTCCTGGTCAGCAATCTTCTCAAACTGCTTGGTAAGAGTCTTGAGGACCTCGCGTTGCGCCCTGCCCAACTTAATCATCTGGAAGTTGTCGAAATATGACGGATGCACGGGGAACAACTCAACATAGTCCTGCAAATGCGAATGCATATCACTGAACAGTCCAACAAACTTCTCAAGATGATGTCTGATAGCAGTCTTCTGCTGTTCGGATTTACGCAGCAGCCTGTTCTGTACCACAAATGACACATCCTCCTTACGGATGGTAAGATCAGTATATCTGTCCTTTACCTTCAACATCATCTCAGCAGCAAAAGCGAACTCCTTCGACTGATAAATCATCTCCTGCACGCCGAACATAAAAGCGAACCGACCCTTCGAGCACTGCTGCCCCAAAGCCTGAAGTACCTGTAAATCCTGATTCAACTGGCCAACCGCAGCGTGGCCCTTCAAGTATGCAAGCAACTCGTCGATGATGATGAGCAGTCCCTTGTCAGGATACTTCTCCTCAAAGGCCACCATCATATCATCCAACTGCTCACTATACATCTTCAGAGAATCAGGGTCAAACTGATAATCCACATCATTTGCGTCAAGGTACCGCTGAATTTGGAAGGTCACGATATCCCACAATTTGCGGTCAGTCTGCATCTCAAAACGATGCACCTTGTATTTGCCAGCAATCGGCGACAAGACATTCTTGGCAGCCTCATTATTTACCTTGTCAAGATAATGCTCATTCTCCGCAATCAGCGACACCAGCGACATCAAGTGAGACTTACCGGTACCATAGTTACCAATGATCTGGATACCTTTCTTGTTGCGCTCCCCGAACTTGAGATTCTTCACAATCTCAGGGATAATCGTCTCAACAAAGTACTCAGGGTACACAAAAGACTTGATGATATCCTCGCGGTAATCATCACTTCCAAGTTTGTCAAGCTGAATCACGTCAGTAATCGGCTCGAACTGTAATATGTCACGGTATTTCATATCGTAATATAGTTTATATCAGTTTGTTTTAGTGTTATTTCAGACTCTCGGTTAAGGAAATACAATCTATCCTCACCTATCTCCCCGGGCCACAACAAGACAGTCAGAGTCGTCTTCGAGACCTTCCTCAGGAACCTCACCACATCAATCCCCAGCTCCGGCTCAAACAAAATTCCAAGATTCTCCAGCACAACGACCTCGCCCAACTCCTCATCAACAAATACCTTTCCCTTAACGATTCTATTAAGTGCATCCGCAACTTCCATCTGAAACTTCGTCTCTCCCATCTTCCCGTATTGCTTTCCAATGCCATCTATCACCTTCGACAGTTCCTTCCCAACATTCAACGCTTTCTCTTCCAACGTTCCTTGACTCTTGATAACGGCCACCTTATACCTAACTCCTGCCGCCACAATCGGCCGCATCCGTTCAGTATAATCTATCCCGTAAAGTGTCATCAGTGAATATCTTGTCAAAATTACAAAGATACAAAAAATAGCGAGCCTCTGTCATATTTTACACATTAACTATAATCATAAAAAAGAAACTATCTGCTAGAGGAAGTTAATAGTAAACAGGAATGAGTATAGGATTCCTCATCGGTTTCTACCTATAAAAATGTTTTGATTTCCAAAATTGCCTTAATATTCATACATTTGCATAAAGGACGGTATCTGATGAAAAAATTCTACACATCATCAAAATTTAAGAGGCTCAATAAAGCCCGCTCGAATAAAGCAATGAGAGCGCTTATGCATAGAGCGAAGAGGAAATATGTCCCCCGCTCAGACTCACCCGTTCCCATAAAGAAATGCCCAATAGCAAACGTGAAGGCTCCCGAGAATTATAGCCTTGTATACAACACACTGGAAACGCTGCGTTATTATAATGAGATACATGATATATTAGCATCTGGGCAGCGCGTAAGATTTGACTTGTCGGACGTTAAGCGCATGACAACTGATGCAATAGCAGTTCAAATTGCAAAAATTAAGGACGATAGATACAATAGAAAAGTACCTATATATGGTAATGCTCCCAAAGAGGAAACACTTAGCAATTTATTCTTGCACAGTGGCTTCTATGACCATGTGCGCGTCTTAGGACGAAAGCCATCTTCCGATAACAAACTAATCCACGAGATTACTGCGAATCGGGTAGAACCGGATGTTGCAAAGGAAGCATGTCTGCTTGGAATCAATCACACTTTTAAAAGTTCCAACATTTTCGAACCATTGTATGACATAATCATTGAGGTCATGCAGAATACGAACAACCATGCTGGAAAGAAAAGAGGCATGTATGATTGGTGGCTTCATGTTTATAACCATCCTAATTCATCGAAGACCAGTTACACGTTTCTCGACTTGGGTTCTGGCATTTTCAACAGTCTGCCGGTTAAGACATTTTGGCGTGAAACTAAGGAAAAACTACATTTGGCATCAAATCTAGATCTAGTTGATCGATTATTTGCAGGCGAAATTAAGTCAAGGACATCTCGTCCGGAGAGAGGCAAAGGCATTCCTCAAATATTTGAATGTGCACAGGATGCTTCATTTACTAAGTTTGTACTCATATCAAACGATATTTACGCTGATATGAAGAATAACACATCACACCTACTTAGCACAAAATTTGATGGAACGTTATTCTACTGGGAAATTGAGAACATAAAGAAAGAATCATAAAATGGAAATTAAAGACACTATTGTAATTGCTACGGAATTTAAAGATAATCCTGGCGCAAGAGAAAGGGCAGATGGTCCCAATTCTGGCCAAGAATTCCTCGAAGATATTCTTCTTGAACGATTTAACAAGGCTGTCAAGAACAACTATATCCTCTTGATAGACCTGGATGGAGTATGGGGATATCCATCATCTTTCATTAGCGGATCATTCGGCAAACTTTCTATGGACCGCGGCTCAGATATTGTTTTAAAACATTTGCAGTTCAAATCCGACATGAACCCCATGCGAATCAGCAAGGTGATTGCTGAAATTAAAAATCCAACCCCAAAGAAATGAGCAAGAATAGCACTACTCTACAGATTATAGCATCGTCTCTTTGTTTATTGTTCGGGATTCTTATTGGTGTCTTCGTGAAGGATTTCCCTCTTCTCACGCTAAACACGAATATCGACATAATCGAATCTGCAACACTCTTGGTGACAATAGTAATTGGTATCCTTGTCCCGTTTCTTCTGAAGAGATGGATTGATGATAGCCGCCATGCAAAGGCTTATGTTGTGGAGGAACTGAGAGAATTTCTTCATGACATTAATGAAATTCCTGAATTAACCAAACAAATCTTTTTTGCCGGAACAATTACGTCTGAAGATAAGACTCGTATCAACACAACATTCGAAACAATAGATATTAAGTTAGC
>JBJFDE010000218.1:0-6942 GCA_051889855.1 Candidatus Cryptobacteroides sp.
CTGCCGGATTCTTTTATCTATAAGTTTCTGTAAATGAACGGAATACTCACATAGTTCAGTATCCATATTTTTCTGTATTTCGATGGAATATGTGCCGACAGTACTCTCCTTCACGCCCTTGAATTTGCCGCTGTTGATGCCCAACTTAATCATAAATGCCACGAAATCCTTCTGTTCCCAAGGTACTTTAGTAAATTCGGACTTGTTCATCGCCTTCAGCAAAGCGGCCTCCCGCTTCCCGGCCTTGAACTCCACCAGATCATCGGTCATAACCTCTATCATCAGTTCCTTCATCACAACCGCCAACTTCGGATTCTTCAGATGAGCACCAAGTTCATCCAGCAGTTCCGACGTCTCATCATATTCGGGCAGGTCACAGAGTTCCTTCACCTCGAGGAAGTCTTTGTAGGTGAAATACTGCCCTTTGAAATATTCATTGACTATGGCATCATTGCCCAACACACGTCTGACAAGCATCTTGGCCTTCCTTACACCAGCACTATCATCCTCCTTATCAGCATAATATGACTCCTTTCCCAGACACTCCCTCCGCAGGTCATTCGGAAAATCAGTTATGAAACGGATATGCTTTCCCTTCCGGAAAACAAATGAAAGATAATTGTACTCCTTATCCGTCAAGGACTTGATAAAGTCTCCCCACGAATCAAAGCATTCCCCAATAATCCACACCCCGACAAAGATCGTCATCGCCACCATCACAATAAGCAAAATCTGCAAGCCCGTCACAAAATCCAACATACTCCTGTCATTATGATTAATAATAAAGATTCCGGCACAATCCTCCCCTCAAATTTACGAACTGGACAAGAAATCCGGGTATTTTACTGCAAATTCCGGGCTGAGCAACATATCATCAGTTATTCTCATTTTTTAATTCATCAGTCGCAACTAATGAATTTAGATATGGCACTAATTCAACTCCACCATCATCTTCACCATCACCTCAAATAGAACTTTTTCCGCAAGTTACTAATATGCTACATAGATGATCATTATCTTCACCATGCACACCATCAACTCCACCGTCAACTTCACCATTATCTACACCGGTTAGTAAACATAGATTCCTTAAGTATTTAATCATGGTCAAACTTGATAATGATAGACGTTGGTCCGACGCTCACCAAAAACTCTTACATAGTATGTACAAAATGACACATACTGATTATTTTAAAAGTGCAGCAAACTCAAGGAGTTCCTCTGCGATCGCAGTATTGTTGATGCGCATAAGGCTGTCATCATCTTTTTCATTTGAAAGAAGAGCCATGCTGCCATACCAGACAAGAGAGCGGTCGATGACTGCAAAGCGCTCACGATACTTATTCTGTTTTATCACCTTTATTCCAGATGACTCCATACGTTGTATATGTATACTGTGCTGGTCTCGTCCATCTTCCGGATAATCTTCTGGAGTCACGGTCAGAACAACGATTGGCACTCCTCTTTGCAACAGGTCATCACTTTCAGAGCATAGCCAATTCACCTTTTTATAGCTGAATGAGGGACTTGATATAACTATACTGTCAGCAGCAGAATTCACATCCTTTTCAAATATGTCGAAGTAGCTTTGACTATCGAATATCGAATTAGCAATCTCCTGCTTATCAGTTATTTCTGAGCAGACCTCATACCCAATCTTCTTATACGCTCTCAGGCGCTTATAGTACATCCTCTTAAGGGTCGGGACATGCTGGTCTATATAGTCAAAGATGATGGCATCCTTTTTACCTTCATAATCGCGATTCAGACGACCGGCATGCTGCTCGACATTACCTTCTAATGAAATAGGCATTGCAAGAAGCATCGTATCAAGGCGCGGGTAGTTGAAGCCCTCACCCACATACTGGCCTATGGCAACAAGGATAATGCTTTCATCCGCTCTTACGTCGGCCATCTCTTCTCGTATAGCCGAACGTTCTTTCAGACTCTTACCTCCCTGAAGCAAGAACACATGGTCGGCAGCTCTCTGGAGCATATCATACAGTTTCCGTGCATGCTCCTTGTATTTCGTCATAATAACGGGAGTTCGTCCACGCTTAACACAGTCTATTGTGTCAGATACGACCTGCATATTACGCAGCTCACTCTGCATGATAAGACGGTAATAGTCAGACGGATTCTTTCCCTCCGAAGGATTCAAATCTACCAGTCTGGTAAAACGAGGGTAGATATAGTGACCTATCCCTTGCTTCTGAGCCCTTTCCTTGGCAGTATACCTGTGCCGGATAGGCCCCAACTGCATAAGCATCTTCTTGTCCTGTCTGTCACCACGTTGGATCGTTGCTGACATACCATAGACAGACCTTGCAGTAACCGCTCTCAGCACATTTTCATGGGTCACAGCTGCCGCATGATGGCACTCATCAACTATTACCATTCCATAGTTGCGTACCAATTCGTTTATATTGTCTTCCCTTCCAAGAGAAGTGATCATCGCAATGTCAACTATTCCTGTGGTGTTATCCTTTTGTGACGAGAATGTACCTATCAATGAACTGCGCTTCTTTACACGCCCTTTAGGAGTCGTATATGTCGGTAGTTCCTCATTTATGGTCAGGAATGCGTTAAGGTCCTTGATCCAGTTGTTCATAATCTCGACATTATGAACCATGACCAAGGTATTGACTTTCTTCTGGGCAATCATGTACGCGCCCAAGACTGTTTTTCCGAATGCAGTAGCAGCAGCTAAAACTCCTATATCGTCAGACATCATCTTAGCTGCAGCGATCTGCTGTTCGGGATAAAGTTCACCATTAAAGCGAACATTAATTTTACGTCCATGCTGTCGTTTATCAACAACTTCATACCGTACACCGCCGCTTGACAGTTGAGATATCAATTCATCATAGCAACCGCGTGGGATAATGATATAATCACCTTCATCATAGCCGTTATATACGATTCGCGGAGTATCTTTGGTAGAAAAACCGAGTTTGAGGGTCTGAAAGAATTGCGGATTGGAATAGGCTGCGATTCTTCTGATTGCATTCTGCATACGGTCTTTAAGACCTATCTTATTGACATAGATACCATCAGAGAGTATAATCTTTACTGCTTCCTCTACATCCTCAGCATGAAAATCTCTTTTCGTAGAAGCAGGACTTAGTCCAAAAAGAAGATGAGTCTGGCCAACTGCAGTATCTTCTACTATATCATTCTGGAATATGGACATCGTGTCATCGTTAGGACACCATAGCTTTATAAGATCATCAACCTCTTTCTCGCTCAATTTCCTAGTATCACGCAGGCGTTTCCACTGGTCCTTATATGTATTCCAGGATTCATCGACAAATGCGCTGTTCCCATTTCTAAGAGCACGGCCTTGAAGAGGTAAAGCAATCAGATTGCCAAGTTTGCCTTCAGGAAGGGAATCCTGCATTGGCATCATTCTATCATAGTAAGTGAAGTTTTTCAAGCTAACAGACTCTGCGCCTTTCATCAGCAGAGCCTCACCGAATTTACGCACCTTTGATGCCTGAATAGGATCACTGAAGAATATCCACACATGCGCTCCTCGACCAGACCGGGATCTCTCGACAAGAGCATCGATGCCTAAAATAGAACACATCTGTCTCAGAGCATTAACTTCCTGTTGCCAATCTTTTGATGGCTCTGCGCTCTCATCGTGATTATCAAAGTCGAAAACAAGGAACCAGCATGTACCATCAGGGTACAATGGATAAAGGCCCACGACATCCGTACAGTCTTCTTTTTTCCCTTCCAAATGTTTAAGGAGCACATTACCCCTTAATGCTGTATATATCTTCGAGGGACATTCATTACATTTTATTTTAAGACCGCTCTTTTTAGGGCAGATTCCAGTGCTCCAGAAATTATCGCACTGGGTATAATATCCTTTTCCATCACGTGCTCTCAATGCATAAACATCCCTTCGTCCCTTAAAGTAAGAATACAAGAGACTTGCATGTTCCGGCCCCAGTTCAGGAAAGACAATATCTCCAACATCAGACTGCAAAGTTCGGAGATGAGCCTCATAATCATAGCTTATCCCATTCTCATCCAACAGTTTCTTGAGATATTGGATTTCAGACTCAAGGTCGGAGATAGTTCTTATTCCATTATCCACAGCCACTCATCTATTTATGCATAATTCCCGAAAAGAGCCAAAAAACAAGACTTTTCGGGAATTATAAATCTATCTAAACATATCATCAAGCATTACTTCCGACTGATAATCATCTACATACATATTCTTCTTTACTCCGTATGTCGTTATCATTGTGGTATGTACTGCTTTACGAGTTTGTGTTTCTCGAACAAAGGCAGTAACCTTATTTCTCAGCTCCATATCGTAGTCCGACTTGATGACAAATGGACCGGATGCCCACTTCATCTCACAGATATTGATCGTATCATCTTTTCGATCTATCAGCAAATCTATCTGCGCACCCCGTTCACCTTCCTGCAACAAGTTAACATCCGCACGCCATGAGCACTGCTTAGTTGATACAGCCCCAATACCAAGCGCTTGTTTGATTTGTCCAATATGCTGAAGGCAAACTCGTTCAAACGCATAGCCACACCAAGTGTTTTGAAGGGAGGTATTCAACGAATTTGTCCAAAATGCAACATCTCCATCTGCTTCTTTTATAAACTTGAAATAAAAGAGGGTATAATTGTCTATCAACTGATATACTGCTCCTTTGGACTCCTTTCCAAAGGCATTATACCTCCTTATGAATCCGCATTCTTCAAGTTCCTCCAAACACCTTGTCAAAGTTCCGCTAGCATCTAGATTATACTTATCAACCAGTTCCTGACGTGTCAATCCAGTTGCCTTATTACCAAGTATCGATACAATTTTAATGTATAGTTCAGGATGTTTGAACAGCGATTCATAAAGGGCATTGTATTCATTCTTCAGTTTCCCATTTTCAGCAAAGAACAGAGAGTCTATGTTCTGGGCCGCTGACTTACTCTTATTAAGCAAGCTCCAATAATATGCAGGGCCACCCATTACCATATACAACATCAGTATCTGATAACGACTTATTCGGAAATTCCGACTGGCAAGATACTCCTCACACTCTTTCAAGGTAAACGGAGCCAATGGTATCCTTACACTTACTCTATTATGGAGACCGCCCCTATCCTTTAAAACCTTATTGATTATCCACGACGTCGCGGAAGCACAAATGATCAACAGGACATCCTTTCTTGCACTACACCATCCATTCCAAAAATTCTCAAAAGCCTGAAGAAAATTAGATTTAGGAGTATCCATCCACGAGATTTCATCTATAAAGATTACCTTTTTCTTCTTTCTCGAAGACTTAATGATGTTCTTCAATTCATTAAAAGCCTCCAGCCAAGACTTCAATATAGGACATTCCTTGTGTCCCTGTTCAATCAAAGATAGACGAAAAGCTTCAAGTTGCCCCTTCATCTTCAACTTAGCCACGCCGGTATGCTGAAATGTAAAGGTATAATCAAATGCCTCGCGTATCAAGAAAGTCTTTCCCACGCGTCTTCTGCCATATACCGCTACAAACTGAGAATATTCAGATTTATAAGCCTCTCGGATTTCACGCAATTCCTCTTTTCTTCCTATAAGCATATCACCAATCTTTAAAACATCCGCAATATAATTATAATTCCCGAAATCATCAAAAAATTAACACTTTTCGGGAATTATAATTTACTTACCACCCTCTAAAATCTTCACAAGATCCTTCTTCATATCAATGTCGATCGTGCGGTAACGGGTAAATGCACGGCTTCCTTCGACGTGGCCGGTGAGGGCAGAGACAAGGTTCGGATCCTTAACCAGTTTGTAGATGTTGCCGATAAAGGTACGACGAGCCATATGACTGCTGGCAATTTCGTTGATTGGAACTTTCTTTTCTGTTCGTGTCAGGGCATCCAATTCGGTCACCAGGTAGGTTATCCCTGCTTTTTCGAAAATAAGTTTGATATTGTCATTGTATCTCTCTGAACTCTCAAATGGCAAGAGTTGTTCCCCTGGCATTTCTGCATATCTATTGACGATCTCTTTTGCAATCGTATTCAAAGGCACAACAACTGTACGAGCATTTTCCTTGATCGTCTTTGTTGGAATATACTCGATTGCCCCATTGATGACATCACATTTTTTCAGTCGCAACAGGTCACCGATACGACAACCGACATTACATTGGAACACAAAGATATCGCGCTGTACTGCAAGATGAGGGAAGGATGATAAGTCGGCATTATATATTCTCTGCACGTCATCCAATGTCAGATAAATCGGTGAGCCATACCTTTCAGACGGCATTTCAAAGCCCTCGAAAGGGAATGTGTCAATCAGTTTAGTCTTGTACGCCCAATTGAAGAATGCACGTACCTCTTTGAATACACCACTCATATAATTCTCACTACGAGGCTTTATTTCACGAGATTCCGGATTATCCTCAAGAATCTTCGGAAACTTCTCTACATACTCGTTTTCATTCTCAATATAGTCATATAAACTGTCGAGCACATCCTTATCTACCTTCAGCAAATCAAAAGCATAGCGTTTTCTACCTGTACTACACCTTACATATGACTCATATCTGTGAATCATTCGACGCAGAACCTCATAATGGCGACGACGGCCTTCGCCTAAATCTCTTACTGAAAGGAACTGATCATAGAGTTCATCAAAAGAGGGCAGTTTCTTTTTAGGAGCCACCTCCTTCGCTTCAGGATCATAATCCTTCAAAGCCTTTTCAAGCCAGTTATCTTTAACTTTACCGGCTTCTTTATCATCAGAATACTTCTTGTGGATATATGACTTAAGATCACCAAGATCTTTTATAAGTTTCTGCTTGACCTCTTCATTAATAAGGATCCTCTTCTTTAAGTCACCGGCCTTGACATCCCAATATTCCGGATTTATCATTATACCGGTAACCTGTCTCTGCCGGAATGATCTTC
>JBJFDE010000219.1:0-1920 GCA_051889855.1 Candidatus Cryptobacteroides sp.
GAGTATGTCTGTGTTGGAGAATATATATTCACACAACTGCCTCAAAGCCTGTGTCATTATTCCCTTACCCCAATACGGCTCACCGACATAGTATCCCACTTCCGCGGTCCTGCTGTGAATATTGTTCTGCCTGAACGCTCCAATGCTTCCGACGGCCTTGCCATCGACATCTATTGCAAAGGCAAAAGTCTTCTGCGGGTCCGAGGCCAGCATCGCGTCAATATACTCAAGCGCATCCTTTTCCGTATATGGATATGGCAGCCCATCCCTCAGATTGGCCTGAACCTTGGGGTTTGAAAGGGATTCGGCAAGGTCTGCTGCATCCTCTCTTTTCCATTGTCTAATTGTTACAGTCATTACGCCTTCTTTAGTTTCCTTTGTCTGATGATTGCACACAACGCCGTCAATGCTTCGAGCAGGCCGAATGTGAAATATACATTGCAAATGGCATAGAAGCCGAAAATATACCATTCGAGAACAATCCAGAGCATCAGGATGATTCCGCAAACCATTGTCGCCGATGCTGCCAGACGATGTTTCCGGAACAGAAGCCACGCGGCGATATACTGCGTAATGCCGTTGACGGCCAGCAACACGAAGCCAGACGGAATAAAGTTCTTGAAGAACACTTCGAACCAGGGCAGTTTAGCTCTCAGGTCGTCAAGAAGCGGATCCATCATCCACATCTTTCCGCTCGGGTCTGTCCACATCATCAATGCACCGACCAACGCTCCTATCCCGATAAAGAGCGTCCAGAATTTCATTACTCCGTTCAATGTTCTATCCTTGTCCATATCATTCCTACTTTCCGTTGAGTTATCTTGTACATTGAATTTTAAACATCTGATACAAAAATAGCATCAAATTCCGGAATCTCAACGCAAAATATTATCATTGTCCATAGAACTTGTAAACTGAGATGACTGCACCGGGCATAGCGACCTCGACCAGATGCTACCGGTTGAAATAATAAGTACCTTTTATGGATTGATGATGACGCCAATTGTCGCCGGACCGCTGTTCCAAAAGGTTTTCGACATCAATACTACGTCTGCTGAGTTCAGACAATCCTGGAAGGCCAATATTATCCGCCAGATGACCTTTCTGCTGAACCCGGATCAGACTACGGATTGACCGCTTGAACAGTAAACCTTCAGCCGGACTATGTAAAGGTCGTCTTTTCTGCGCAAGCATCTCATTTATCACCTGATAGGTCTTATCCAACCATTACCGTCATTGAACGGGTGTATGCACCGGAAGTCAAGGATGAACATTGGCACCACAAAGAAAGAAAAGACGAGATTCCGAAAATCTTATAAGTTTTCAGGAGTCAACTCCGTAAATCTTTTAAGTTTTAAGGAATTTTCTATAAATTTGCATGTAAACAATAAATTTTTCCGGCTATGATCAAGAGAGCAATTGAAGAAAGAATACATAACGCCCTTGCAAAAAAGAAGGCTGTGACGATAATGGGGCCACGCCAGGTAGGAAAATCAACTCTTGCAGATGCCATAATCCCGAAAGATGCAAAAATCCTTGAATTCAACGGTGACAGCACCGATGTACAAACTATGTTCGTAAATGTCGATGAGACCAAGATGAAGATACTCATCGGGAACAAGAACTTCCTCTTTGTTGACGAGGCCCAGAAAATTGTGAACGTCGGTAATATGCTCAAAATAGTAGCAGATAAATTCAAAGATGTAAAAATCATCGTAACAGGCAGTTCGGCCTTCAAATTAGCTGAGGCGGTAAACGAGTCCTTGACAGGAAGGAAGCGTGAATTCAAGCTCTAAGTCCTTAAGGAACTCATTGACAGCTATCTCTACAAAGACATATTGGAGGAAAACAGCATTGCCAAGCCAGATAAACTCGTCAAACTGGTTCAGGCCCTCGCATTCCAGATAGGCTCAACTGTGT
>JBJFDE010000220.1:0-6906 GCA_051889855.1 Candidatus Cryptobacteroides sp.
AATGTTATTTCTGTGATACAGTGTATTGTATATGCATTCTTTCAAGTTCTTCAATGAACGGTGCCGTTACCGACACTTTGTATTTTCTTGAAAAGAACTCAATCTTCCATTTTTTCTCAGGTTCGTAAAGGAACATTGTCAGCGGGATGTTTCCTTTATTGGACTTGAGCAATTTCACCAGAGCCTGCCTGAATGCATCGTTCAGCATATTGGTTGAAACTGTGATTGCAAAGCCCTTTATGAAAGTTTCCGTGACATTGCCTAAAAGCATGATATTCTTTACTTTGAATCCATAAGGAATATCCTTTTTATCCTTTCTTTCTTCAGGTTTTACGAAATACTTCTCTCCAATTTCTCCTTCAATGAAGATGGCATTGTGAGGTGTGAGATATTTCATGAAATTCTCATGGTCCTTGCCGAAGAGGGCCAGTTCGAAATTTCCTCCCTTATCTTCGATTATCGTCTTGGACCATGGTCTTCCCGTCTTGGTGGTCATTGTCTGTGTTGCTGTGATGAATCCGGCGATATTGACTTTCTGTCCGGCTTTTTTCTTCTCACATTCAGCAACAAGTTCGTTCACCTGTGAGACTTCACATGTGGTGAAGGTCTTGAGTTCGAATTCATATCTGTCCAGAGGATGCGAAGACAAATACATTCCCACAAGTTCCTTCTCGTACATCAGTTTTTCCAATATATCTTCCTCTCCCTCCATAGGCGGCATTTCCGGTCTTTCCGGTTTCAGTTCCTCTGCCTCTCCGAAGAGTGAGATGCTCTCGTTCATCTGGTCCTTCTTGTAGAGTTCTCCGTAGCGCAGAAGTGTCTCGAGGAAGGTGTCACCACCCTTGCACGGGAGCATGAACTGTTTGCGGCAAATGCCGAAGCTGTCGAATGCTCCTGAATGAAGGAGGATTTCAAAGGCTTTTCTGTTCACGGTACCTGACAGCCTTTCCACGAAGTCGTAGATGTCGGCAAAAGGTCCGTTAGCCTTCCTTTCATTGATGATAGATTTGACGATATTGTCTCCGAATCCCTTGATTCCACCCAGTCCGAAACGGATGTCGCCGTCTTTGTTTACGCTGAAGAATGATTCGGACTCATTGATGTCAGGGTTGAGGACATTTATCCTGCTCTTCTTGCAGTCTGCCATTATCTTCTTGATTTCATCTCCTTTACCGAGATTGGCAGTAAGGTTGGCTGCCTGGAATTCAGAAGGATAGTGGCATTTCAAATATGCTGTCTGGTAGCTCACCCATGCATAGCAAGTCGCGTGGGACTTATTGAATGCATATTGGGCGAATTTCTCCCAGTCTTTCCATATTTTATCAAGCACTTTTTCCGGATGGCCATTTTTCATTCCACCGGTCATAAACTTGTCTTTCAAGGAGTTAAGCACATCGATGAGCTTCTTTCCCATCGCTTTTCGCAGTTTGTCGGCCTCTCCCTTTGTAAATCCGGCCAGCTTTTGGGACAAAAGCATGACCTGCTCCTGATAGACTGTGACTCCGTAAGTGTCTTCGAGGTATTCCTGCATTTCAGGCAGGTCGTATTCCACCTTTTCCACTCCTTGTTTTCGGGCTACGAAGGATGGAATATAGTCCATAGGTCCCGGACGGTAAAGTGCGTTCATCGCAATCAGGTCTTCGAACCTTTCCGGCTGGAGTTTCTGGAGCCAGTTCATCATTCCCGGAGACTCGAACTGGAACACGCTGACGGTGTCACCGCGTCCGTAAAGTTCATAGGTCGGCTTGTCGTCGATTGGAATGGCTTCAATGTCTATGTCTATTCCGTGTCTTTCCTTAATAAGGTTGAGGCAGGTGTGGATGATGGTCAATGTATTGAGTCCGAGGAAGTCCATTTTGAGCATTCCCACATCCTCGATATAATGTCCGTCGAACTGTGATGTCCAGAATTCTTTTTTCTTTCCGTTCTCATCCACTGCTTCCTTGTCCTCTGACAGGCAGATTGGGATATAATCCATCAAATTGCCTCGTCCGATGATGGTCGCACAGGCATGGACTCCGACCTGACGTATGCTTCCTTCGAGTTTCTGAGCATAATACAACACTTCCTTATTGATTTCGGTGCCGTTTTTCAGCTCTTCCTGGAACTCCGGAACTAGTCTGTAGCAGTTCTTCAGATTGATTTTTGCATCAACCTCCTCCATACCCACCTGGTAGAATTTCTCAACGGTAATCTTCTGTCCCGGATTGTCCGGATCGTCCACTTCAACCATCTTGCTTATCTGCTTGAAGCCCTTCTTGAGCTCATCAAGCTTGGGGTTGAAAGGATATTCCTTCTCCTTCATTTCGCTGAGTCGGTCAGGGACCATCTTGGTGAGCCTGTTGGACTCTTCGATGCTCAGCTGGCTGATTCGTGCAACATCCTTGATTGCACTTTTTGCCGCCATTGTTCCGAAGGTGATGACTCTTGATACATGATCAAGTCCATAATGTTCTTCTACATATTTGTGGGCTGCAGCCAGATCTTCAAAATCAACGTCGATATCAGGCATGCTGATTCGGTCCGGGTTAAGGAATCGCTCGAACAGAAGCTGATATTTGATAGGATCCAGATTGGTGATCCACAGGCAATATGCCACTACGGAACCCGCTGCCGATCCACGGCCGGGGCCTACCATCGAGCCCATTGCACGGGCTGCGGCAATATAATCCTGAACGATGAGGAAATAGTCAGGGAAGCCCATTCGGCAAATGGTCTTCAGCTCGAAATCGATGCGTTCGCTCTGCTCGGGAGTGAATGTATCTCCATAGCGGATATGAGCTCCTTTGTATGTAAGATGGCAAAGATAGGCCACTGAACGGCAGAACTCCTCCCCTCGGTCGTTTCCGTCCTTGTCGCAGCGTCCCACGTCTATGACTTCCTTATATTTCTCCAGTTGATTGTCTATGTCGTCGAGGAAGTCCTGCGGGAGGTCGAATTTAGGAAGCACGTGGCCTCTGTCAATCTTGTAGCTGTCGATTTTTCCTGCAACTTCAAGGGAGTTCGTGATGACTTCAGGATGTTCCGGGAACATGACTGCCATTTCCTCTTCGCTCTTGAGATATTCCTGCTGGGTATATCTCAACCTTTTCTCATCCGAAAGATAAGCATTGGTATTCAAGCATATAAGCCTGTCATGGGCCGGTCCGTCCTCCTTCAGCACAAAATGGACGTCGTTTGTCGCAACGACTTTGACACCCATTTCCTGAGCCAGCTGGAAAATGCCGGCATTGGCAATCATCTGCCTTTCATACACTTCCTGCGAAAGGCCCGGTACCTCTGTCTTATGGCACTGGACTTCAAGATAATAGTCATCTCCGAACAGGTCCTTATGCCACTGTATGGCCTTTCTGGCCGCATCCATGTCTCCGTCAATGATATTTCTCGGAATCTCACCTGCGATACATGCAGACATGCAGACAAGGTTTTCATGGTATTTTTCCAGCACCTCGTGGCATATCCTCGGCTTGTCGTAGTATTTTCCTTCAATATGGCCTGTGGATACAATCTTCATCAGGTTCTTGTATCCCTCATAGTTCTTGGCAAGCAGAATGAGGTGGTAATAGCCCCTGTGGTTATTGTCCTTGAGCTTATGGTCATAATGTCTTGTGACATATACTTCACAACCCAGAATAGGCTTTACATTCGGGTGTTTCCCGGCAAATTTCATGAATTCCTTGATGCCATACATATTTCCATGGTCCGTAATGGCAAGGGCGGGCATACCGAGTTCGTCGGCCCTGTCAAAGAGTTTGGAAATGGAAGAGAATCCGTCGAGGATCGAATACTGTGTATGGACATGAAGGTGTACGAATGACATGGCTTTTATTGTTGGGCTCGCAAAGTTATACAAAATGATGCTATCATTCAAATCAAGTTACCAACAAAAAAACTGGATGACTGAAGCCAGCCATCCAGTTTAAATCAGGTTTAGGAATCGTTATTTGTTCTCTTTCTTCTGAGCTGCCTTTTTGGTAACATCGAACATGATAGGTGTTGCGATGAAAATAGAGGCATATGTTCCGACTACGATACCAAGGATAAGGGCTACTGCGAGACCTCTGATCACCTCACCTCCGAAGATTGCGATTGCAATCATTGTAACGAGGGTTGTGAGTGATGTATTCATGGTACGTGAGAGGGTGCTGTTGAGAGCCGCATTCACATAGTCCTTGAAATCAGCCTTAGGATGGAGCTCCTTGTATTCACGGATACGGTCGAAGATAACCACTGTATCGTTGATTGCGTAACCGATGATGGTAAGGATAGCTGCGATGAATGTCTGGTCAATGTCGAGGCTGAATGGAAGGATGCCTGAGAACAATGAGAAGAATCCAATCACGATGATTGCTGTATGTGCAAGGCCGGTGACACCGCCAAGTCCCCAAGTCCAGCCCTTGAACCTTACTGCGATGTAAGCGAAGATTACAATCAGGGCGATGATGACAGCGATGATGGCGTCTCTTGTAATGTCGTTTGCGATGGTAGGACCTACCTTGTCTGAACTGATGATACCGTTAGGGTTGTCAAGAGTTGACTTGAAGTCATCAAGAGTGAAGTCGCTCTGAGCGAAGAATCCCTTCAATGCGTTGAAGAGTTTTGCCTCTACTTCAGCATCTGCTGCAGATGATTCATCCTCAACAAGATACTGAGTAGTAATCTTCATCTGGCTCTCGCCACCGAACTGCTTGACCTCAACTGCTCCGTCGAACTCTTCCATTGCAGCAGCACGTACATCCTCTGCTGTCACGCTCTGGTCGAACCTTACGATGTAGGTACGTCCACCGGTGAAATCAACACCGTATGTGAAGCCTTTGGTGAAGATAGAAACGAGGCTGATAAGGATGATGGCTCCTGAAACGATGTAAGCAATCTTCTTCTTGCCGAGGAAGTCAACCTTGGTGTTCTGGAGGAAGTTCCTTGTCGCTTTGTTGTCGAATGTAATGTTCTTGCCTTTGACAATCCTGTCGTCAATGATAAGACGGGTGATGAAGATTGATGAAAGGACAGAAGTGATGATACCGATGATGAGGGTTGTTGCGAATCCCTGTACAGGACCTGAACCGAATACGAAAAGAACGATACCGGTGAGGAGGGTAGTGATCTGACCGTCAACGATTGCAGAATATGCATTCTTGTAACCGTCAGCTACTGCCTTGCTCAGACCTTTGCCTGCACGGAGTTCCTCTTTGATACGCTCATAGATAATCACGTTGGCATCCACTGCCATACCGAGAGTCAGCACCAGACCGGCGATACCAGGAAGAGTGAGGACTGCACCGAATGATACGAGGGTACCGAAGAGAAGGAGTACGTTGACCAGAAGTGCAACGTCAGCTACAAGACCGGCTCCCTGATAGAAGATGACCATGTAGATGAGTACGAGTACGAATGCGAGGATGAATGAGATGAGACCTGCATTGATTGACTCAGCACCGAGTGAAGGTCCTACAACCTGCTCCTGAATGATGGTAGCCGGTGCAGGGAGTTTACCTGACTTGAGGACGTTTGCAAGGTCTTCAGCCTCTTCGAGTGTGAAGTTACCTGTAATCTGTGAGCTTCCGCCGCTGATTTCGCTCTGAACGGTAGGATATGAGTAAACCATTCCGTCGAGAACGATTGCAACCTGTTTGCCGATATTCTCTTTTGTAAGTCTTGCCCATACGCTTGCGCCCTGTGCGTTCATTGACATTGAAACCTCAGGATTACCGTTGGTGTTGCCGTACTGTACGCGTGCGTCAGTTACTGCGCCTCCGTCAAGAGGTGCCTTTCCGTCGCGTGAAGCAGCTTTTATGGCAACAAGCTCGAAAGTATTCTCGCCCGGGATGTATGGAGAAGGTTTCACGCTCCACATTGCCCTGAATTCAGGTGGGAAGAGTGACCTTACCTGAGGCATTGCAAGATATTTGTTGATCTTTGCAGTATCAGCGTAGTTTGCATAACCGATGCAGGCATTTCCTCTTGCGCCTGAAGGCTGGAGAATACTGAAGAGAGGGTTCTGCTTTCTGTAAGCAGCCTCTGCCTTGGCATCGTTCTCTGCCTGTTTGAGCTCAGCTGCAACGAGGTCTTCTTCAGCTTCCTTGTCATCTGCAATATTCTCAGCATCCTCCTCGCTGTCTGCGAAGAGCTGTGCGAGAGCTGCATTTGCCTCCATGAGGTAGCCTTCTACTTCAGCGTTGTCATAGGTTGGCCAGAATTCGAGGGAAGCTGTTCCCTGGAGGAGTTTCCTTACACGCTCAGGCTCCTTTACACCAGGGAGCTCAACGAGGATACGTCCGCTGTTTCCGAGTTTCTGGATGTTCGGCTGAGTGACACCGAAACGGTCGATACGGTTTCTCAATACGTTGAATGAGTTTGCGATTGCGCTTTCAGCCTCACGTCTGATGATGTCGATAACTTCTGCATCTGTAGATGAAGGAGTTACATCTTTCATGTCAAGAGTACCGAAAACCCTTGCGAGAGGGGTACCGTTCGAAGTCTCTTTCCAAGCCTCTGCGAAGAGTGTGATGAAGTCCTGTCTTGACTCAACGCTGCGCTGTTTTGCGAGCTCGACTGCCTGAAGGAACTCAGGGGTCTTGTTGTTTCCTGAAAGAGCTTTCACGAGGTCTTCGAGCTGAACCTGGAGCATGACGTTCATACCGCCCTTCAGGTCAAGACCGAGGTTAATCTCTTTGGCTTTGATGTCTTTGTAAGTGTAGCCGAAATAAACTTTTTCGGAAGAGATGGAGTCAATGTAATGCCTGTTCTGGTCTTTTCTGATAGAGTCAAGATAGAAGGCTCTGTCCATCTCAGGAACTTTGGCGAAGTCTGAAGACTGCTGGATTGCTTCTGCTGCAGCTTCAGCATATTTAACAGCTTTGTTTTCCTGAACTTTTGTCACAAGAGTGAAGGAAAGCTGCCAAACGC
>JBJFDE010000221.1:0-6891 GCA_051889855.1 Candidatus Cryptobacteroides sp.
GTTGAGGGTTATGCCGTTATTCGGGGGATGGAATAGTTCGCGCGGAAAGATTTCGAATAAATCGATATGAAATAGGAATGTTTTGTGTGTGGGGTAATTTGTTTATTATCAGGCTTTTGGTGAATAAATCCGGACAATTGAATTTTGAATGTTGTGCTTGGAATTTTTAATATGTTGTGCGAATCTGATAACTTTGAGTTATTTGAGATGTAAATGTCAATTATTAATTAAAGAATATGGAACGAATTACACTTTATTGCCGGACTACTTCGGCGCGCGGAACAACAAATCTGCGATTTCGTGTCACTGACGGACGATCTTTGACTATGTATTATTCAACTGGACGCAAGATTCCTAATGACCAACTTGCCGCATTTACGCCTGAGGGCACTTTACGGCCTCGTGTGACTGTCTATAATCCTAAACTCAAAACTGAGATTGAAGAGTATTTTGCTGCAGTCAATGCTGCTTACAATCACATGAAGGTTACCAGGATGGATATGAGGAGTGATGTGTTGCGGGTTGAGGTGGACAAGATTCTGAATCCTGAGTCCTCCGAGGCTGTTCTGCATCCGAACGGTCAGGAGAACCTTGTTCAAAGATTAAAAAGATATATTGAAGAGGCCTACCGAAACGATATTATCGGTAAGAACAGATATATGCATTATTCTGCGATGTGCCGTCGGATGGAGCGTTTTCTGTGCATCAAGGGGCACTCTAACATTTTGCCTGCGCAATTTGACGTGAAGATGCTGATGGATTATCATTCTTTCATTGCCGACGAGTATCTTTATGTTCCCAAGTATCCGAAAATCTATGTAAAAGATGGCCGGAAGCGTTATCCTAAAAAGCGCATTTCCAACAATTCTGTAGTTCATGAGATGAAGGGTTTGAGGGCTTTTTTCAATGAGCTGGAGAATACTGATGAAATCTTCAAGTCGCCTTTCCGCAAGATTTCACACGAACGTATCAAGACGATGATGAGGATGAAGAAAGACGAGCCGTTCTTTTTGCGTAAGGCGGAGTTCAAGCTTGTGGTTGACACGCAGGTGCCTCAAGAACTTCAGATGACCAAGGATATTTTTGTTCTCAATTGTTGTATCGGGGCCAGAATCGGTGATTTCATGAGTTTCGGGATGGACAGGATTTCGGTATCGCCGGAGGGTATTCCGTTCATACATTACATTCCTCATAAGACTATGAAGATTATGGAGAATGTGACGGAAATCAAGACTCCGCTTGTCCGTATTGCTTATGATATCGTGATGAGGACCAATTTTAATTTCAATGACCGGAAAGCTAATTTCTCTCTTTCCGTGTATAACCGTGAATTACGTAATTTGTTGAAGTTCTGTGGCATCGATAGGCCTGTCGCGAGGTTCAATGAGGCAAAAGGAGATAACGAATACTTTCCTTTATATGATGTGGCCAGCAGTCGTCTGGCACGAAAGACCCACATTGATATGATGAACAAGGTGCAGGTGAATGCCTATGTCGCAGGACTTCATGCTGAAGGCAGCGATGCAGTTTACAGGTACACAAATCTCGAAATTTCAGACCGGTTCGCTCTGATGAATGTGGCCTTCGGGCAAAAGGCCTACTGCGTCAATTCGGACTTAACGTTAATGGAAAAGGGGAGCCCTGAATCCAGTCCGAAAGAACGGACAGCAGGGGAGTCCCGGACACGAAAGCGCAAACCCGGCAGACCAAGGAAGTAATAGATGGGAAAATAGCCCCGGAATTGACCTTGGCTGGAATGTAATTTGCAATGGATGAGGCGATTAATTGTTAGTGTTATGGAAGTTAAGTTTTATCGCTGTCTGACTTGCGGAAACATTATCTGCAAGGTCGTTGATTCGGGTGTGACACCTGTTTGCTGTGGCTCTGAGATGGTTCTGCTGGAGCCGAAGAGTGAGGATAATGGCGTTGAGAAGCATCTGCCTGAGGTTGAGTGGCTGGATGACTGTACCATGAGGGTCAAGGTGGGGGCGGTTGAGCATCCGAGTACTGACGAGCATCACATTGTGATGATTGCCATTGAACTGAAGCATGGCCTATGTTTCAAGGTTCTGAAGCCTGGCAAGGCGCCGGAGGCTAAATTCAATTGCAGGAAGTGCAAGGTCAAAGGGGTTTATGCCTATTGCAACCTCCACGGCCTTTGGTACCGGCCATTGAGGGAATGCTTCTTCTAACAACTTTTTGGGCTGACTGAATAGTCTGTAATGTCGAGCGAAGTCCGAAGGATGTATTCGATTTTATGACTTTTCAGTCAGCTTTTATTGTGCTTCGCCAAAGACAATTTTGAGAGCAGAGGGTGGGAATATCGGAAGAATTGTTTACATTTGTTCGCTTTGAATATTCAGAATTGTTTTGCGCGTATTTTTTTATGGAGTATCAATATCACATTTTTTCACCGTACAGGGTTTGTCCGATTGGAGCACATGTGGACCATCAGCATGGACTTGTGACTGGCTTTGCCATTGACAAAGGTGTAGATTTCTGGTTCAATGTGCGCGAGGATTCACAGGTTAATCTTTCATCTCTGACTTTTGAGGGAGATGTCCATTTTGACCTTGCCAAGAGGTCGGAAATCAAGGAAAAAAATTGGGGCGATTATGCCCGTGGTGCCAAATATGCCCTCAAGAAAAGATTCGAGCTCAGCCATGGCATCGACGGAGTCATCAAAGGCTCGCTTCCGGTGGGGGGACTCAGTTCATCTGCAGCAGTGCTCATCGCCTATGTGATGGCCTTTGCCAAGGCAGGCGGCATCAGGCTGCAACCATTCGAGGTCGTTCAGATAGCCTCTGAGGCGGAACGGGAATACATCGGTCTCAACAACGGATTACTCGACCAGGCTTGTATCGCCCTGGGCAGGAAGGATGGACTTCTATTCCTGGATTGTGACAGCAATGAGTGGCGTATAATCAGGCGCAATCCGAAGATGGCGGATTTCGAGATCGGCATCTTTTTCAGCGGTCTTACCCGTTCTCTGGTCAATTCAGACTATAATCTTCGTGTTTTTGAGTGCAAGACTGCTGCCTGGAACATGCTGGCTTATCAGAACCAGCCTCTCAAGACTTTTGACAAAACTTTCCTCCGTGATATTCCAAAGGAAACTTTTGACAATACGCGTGATATGATGCCGCTTCGTTTTGCCAAGCGTGCGGAGCATTTCTTCTCAGAGTATCGTCGTGTGCGTCAGGGTGTTACGGCTTGGGAAACTGGCAATCTTCAGCTTTTCGGCAAGCTGAGTTTCGATTCGTGCGAGAGTTCGATCCACAATTATGAGTGCGGTAGCCCGGAGCTTATCTGCATTTACAATATCATCCGATCACTTCAGGGTGTTTACGGCGGACGTTTTTCCGGTGCCGGTTTCAAGGGCGCTGTGATTGCCTTGGTTGATCCGTCGCATAAGGATGACATCGAAAGGACTCTGACCGAACAATATTTGAAGGAGTTCCCTGAATATGAGCATACGTTCAAGGTGTTCTGGGTGAAACCTGACGACGGGGCTCGTTTTGTAAACGATTAATGCTTTTTTGCAAACGACTGAAGCAATTCTTGTAAATGATTAATTTGTGCATTTTATGAAGAACATTGTTATTGCCGCGGGTTATGCCACAAGGTTGGGTGAGCTTACGAAGAATTTCCCGAAGCCGCTTTTGAAGATAGGGGAGAGTACGATTCTGGGCCGTATGCTCGATGATATTGACAGGATTCCCGAGATTGATGAGCATATAATCATCACAAATCATAAGTTCGCCGGTATTTTCCGGGAGTGGGCCGCCGGACTGAATTACAGCAAGAAAGTGACTGTCGTGGATGATGGTACAGAGTCAAATGAGACTCGTCTTGGTGCAGTATGTGATTTGCTGTTTGCTATGGAAAAGCTTGATATTGATGATGATATGCTGGTGGTGGCTGCGGACAACCTGCTTTTCTTTTCATTTGCCGATTTTGTGAAGTTTGCAAGGCAGAAAGACAGTTCCTGCATTATGTGCCACGAGCAGAAGGAGCTGGCGAAGCTGCAGCGTACGGGTGTCGTGGTGCTCGACGAGGGTTACAAGGTGCTTGAGATGGCTGAGAAACCAGCCGAGCCGAAGAGCACCTGGGCGGTGCCGCCGTTTTACATTTATCTGAAAAAGGACCTTGACCTGGTGCGCTCTTCTGTGGAGAATGGCTGCGGGAAGGATGCTCCAGGCAATCTGGCTCACTACATGTGCGAACATACCGTGATGCATGCCTGGCCGATGGCCGGAACAGGTGAGAACCTGCGCTTCGATATCGGTAGCCTCGACACTTACCGCGAGGCCTGTCAGAAGTACGGTATGTGACATTTGTGCTCCTGGAATTTCTGCCGATTTTTTAGGGAGTTTCCGGGGGGAATTGTAATTTTGCATCCATTATGGAAAATGTAACAGCAATATCCCCGGTTGCCTTTGTGATTGTGGCACTTTTGGCGGGAGCAATTATCAAGTTTATTCTTCGTGGAACGAAGTTCCCTTATACTGTCGGTCTCTTTTGTTTCGGACTGATTGTGGGGGCATTGAACAGGTGCGGACTGCTTGACGGAGCAGGTCTTCTTCATGAATCCGTGCAGGCGGTGGGAAATATAAATCCGGATCTTATCCTGTATATTTTCCTGCCCGTGCTGATTTTCGATGCCGCCTATGAACTGGACATCCATACTTTCCGAAAAACCTTCTTCAATGCGTCCTTGCTTGCGGTGCCGGGAGTCATCTGTTCGATGTTCCTTATCGCGGGTCTGATGATGCTCATCGCCCTTTGGGTTCCCGAATTCTCGGGGTGGAACTGGACGTTCGCCCTTATGTTCGGTGCTCTGATCAGTGCAACCGACCCTGTCGCCGTCGTGGCTTTGCTGAAGGAATTGAACACAAGCAAGCGCTTTTCCACCCTTGTTGATGCCGAGTCGCTTCTGAACGATGGAACCGGTATCGTGCTTTTCATGCTGTTTTTCGGAACCTTTGCCGGAAATTCGTCCGTTTTCCAGTCTCCTGTTGCCGAGTTTGCCCTTGTCGTCGCAGGAGGAGCAATCCTGGGATATGTGGTGGCGCGTCTTGCTATCTTGTTCATTACCAAGGTGAAAGGTGATGCTACCGTCCAGAACAGTATCCTTATTATTTCTGCATATCTTACCTTCCTTGCGGCTGAGGAATATCTTCATGTATCAGGTGTGATTGCTTTGGTAGCATTCGGTCTTGCCGTGACCTATCATGGAAAACCGGTTTTCAGCCCGCGTGCGAATGAGTTCACCGAATATTTCTGGGAACTTGCGGCCTATCTTGCCAACACATTGGTATTCATTATGGTAGGCATTATCATTGCTTCACGTGTTGCTATTACTCCTGTCAGTCTTCTGATTACCGTAGGGGTGTATCTCGGAGTCAATCTTATCCGTACTCTCGTGATTTTTGCTTTCTATCCTATAATGAAGAGGGTAGGATATGGTATCGACCGCAGGGAGGCAATAATTCTTAGTTGGGGAGGCCTCAGGGGAGCACTCGGACTGGCGCTTGCGCTCCTGGTGTCTTATACTTTGAACATACCTCAGGATATACGTGACCAGATTCTGCTGATGACTGCAGGTGTCGTGACCCTGACGCTGACCGTAAATGCCACCACCATACGTAAACTGCTTGAAAAACTGGGACTTACTGCTGTCGGCAAGGCTGAGTCTTTCGTCGATTACAGTGTGCGTTCGAGGGTGAGTGAGGATTCAGAAGAATATCTTGAGAAGATCAGCAAAAGAGAGTCCCTGAATGGTGTGGACTGGGAGGCTGTCAGGAAATTCTTGCCTGAGGCTGAGCAGGCTCCGGACATCAGCGGATGTTCTGATGATGAATTGCTCAGGAATATCCGTATGCGTCTCTATGCTACTGAGGTGCAGGTAATCAGGCAGTTACATGCTGAGGGAAATATTACGACCCAGACATTCAGGCTTCTGACAAATTCCCAGGAAAGACATTTCGACAGCAATGGAGCTCTGCCTCTGAATGAACGCAAGCTCGTTTTCATGCGTTTCGAGGGCGGGGCAATTATGAAATATATCATAGCACATGAATGGACAAGGAAGCTTTTCAAAAAGCGCATTTCCAAGAGAATAATCAGTCTATTCGACCTTGGCGGGGCTTTCCTTGCCATGCAGCGTGATTCTCTTGAGGAGATTCAGGATTTTCGCAGATATGATGCTTTCAGGAATCGTGCAGATGAGATATTCAAGCAGCTGGTGGGCGAGATTGAGGAAAATATTGCCAATACTGAAAACTATCTTCGTAAAATCTCGGAGGCTTATCCTGAGCTTCATTGCAAGGCGCTGACTGACAAGGCTACACGTATGCTTCTTTCAAATGAGAAGAAGTTCGTTCATCTTCTGGCTGAAGACGGTATCCTTACGGAAAAAGATGCCAGCCGGATGGAGGCTTCAATTGACAATTTGGGGTAATCGGGAATTATTAATTAAGTCCCTCATTCAGAGAAATTTACAATGTTGTATTTATGAAAACCGATGATAACAACTGTTCTGAAATGACTGATTGCGCACCAGCAGATGAAATCATGTCAATGCCTGAAGGCCAGCCTGTTGAGCAGGAGGTCTGCAAGAATTGCGGCACTCCTCTGCAGGGGCCATATTGTCATAATTGCGGGCAGAAAACGACTGATTTGAAGCAGTCGTTCTGGAGTTTTATTGTGGAGTATTTTTCAAATACTTTCCAGCTTGATACCCGCCTTCTGCCCACTCTCAAGGAGATGATCATTCATCCCGGCAAACTTACCCAGGAGTTTTTCAATGGCCGGATCAACAGTTATGTTCATCCGTTGAAAATGAATATGTTCCTTCTGGTGATTGTCATTGCGGTTATGGCTTTATTC
>JBJFDE010000222.1:0-1908 GCA_051889855.1 Candidatus Cryptobacteroides sp.
TTCTATAGATATTTTGGGCTACGGGCACCGCCAGTGGCATAGGTTTTTCTACTTCACGATATCTTAGATTTCTCGACTTCGTGAGCGGTCAGAAGATTTCTCGACTCCTTCCGGTCGCTCGAAATGACATGTCGTGGTCCGGTCACTTGAAATGACAATAAGCAGCCGTTTCTCTGTCATCTCGACAGAGCGAAGCGAACGGAGAGATCTAAATTACAACAAAACCCAAAATAATCCACAGAAGATATTTCAGTCTTTTGTGGCAAAAATATAGAACACAATATGAAACGGATATATAATTTTTTGGCAATCACAATGTTGGTGGCTGCCTGCAGTCCTGTTGACATAAACAAGGACCCTCAGAATCCCCAGGATGAAGACAATAATTCGGAGAACACAACTCCATCGATAGATACTGATGAAAACGGATATGATGGCGGCAATGCCGGAGATTCCGATGATAATGTAAATAAAGACAATGCAGAAATTTATTGGGAGGCATCATCTTTTGACAAAACGATTACTGTAGACTATAATTCCAACAGCGTTACCGTTGACAACCGGTATTCCGACATCGCCGTACATGTCAGCGGAGCGGATGTGGCCATTGAAACCAGATCTGTGGCCGGCGTTGAGATTATCCTGCAGGGTGTATCAACTGATGGACAAATTAAATTGTACGGTAAAAAGAATGTCAAATTGACTTTCAATGGAATCTCTCTTTCAAGTACCAGGAGCATTCCGGTCAATATCCAGAACTCTGCTACCTGTTTCATTCATTTAAATGAAAGTTCGGAGAACTCACTTGTCGATGCTTCATCCCAAAGTGATGAATCCTATTATCCTGAAGGAGTTACAGCTTCGGATGAAAAGAGGAGCGGAAGCATATATTGCAAGGGAAATCTTGTTTTCAGCGGCAATGGCAAACTTGAAATCACCGGTAAAAACAAGAATGGAGTTACTGTCAAGAAGGCTTTGTATGTGCGTCAGGGAGTTACTCTGGTAGTCAATGATGCCAATGGCAACTGCATAAAGGCAGACGGAGTGACCGTTGCAGGTGGATATATATGGGCAAAGACATCTGCGGATGCATCGAAAGGAATCAGTTCAGATGCGGATGTCACAATTGACGGTGGTATTCTGAAACTCTATACAAGCGGCGGATCGACTTATGATGCTGATTCAAATGACACCTCGTCTCCTGCCGGCATAAAGGCAGACGGCAATCTGGTGGTCAATGGTGGCGAAATTCTTTGTATAAGCACCGGGGATGGAGGCAAGGGATTCAGTACAGATGGCGATTTCATCATGTCCGGAGGTACCGTGAACATTGCTACATCCGGCGGGAAATATGTTTATAACGCGGCCCTTGACCTTGATTCATCCCCTAAAGGTGTGAAGGCAGACGGAGAGGTAATTATCAATGACGGCTATCTGAACATTCAGGTGACCGGACGGAGCGATGGCTCAGAAGGTTTGGAAAGCAAGAGCAAAATCACTGTCAATTCCGGGGAGATATTCGTCTATGCTTATGATGATGCCATTAATGTTGGTGATTCGAATCCGCTTGGTATGGAAATCAATGGTGGAAAGATATTCGCATTTTCTGATAATAACGACGGCATTGATTCAAATGGAAAACTGTGGGTTAACGGAGGTATCGTCATTGCATGCGGCAGCAGCGCACCAGAAGAGGGTTTTGACTGCGACAGAAGCGAGAATTTTGTCGTAACAGGTGGTACTCTGGTAGGTTGTGCGGGTTCATCAATTTCCACATCTTCAAGCAGTACACAACGCTCCGTCATATACAATGGAGTCAAGGCACAATCCGGGGAATTGTTTGTAATCTGTGACAGTTCGGATAAGCCAGTACTGATGTTCAAGATGCCTCAGTCAATGAATTCTGCT
>JBJFDE010000223.1:0-1907 GCA_051889855.1 Candidatus Cryptobacteroides sp.
AGGACTGCCTTGGCAAAAATGCTCCCGAGAGGGTTCAGATATGCAGGAGTGATGTCTTTTTCAGGAGCTGTCATGACCAATAACGGGAAACTGAAATATAAAAGCATGCCTTCACCTACCCTGATGATCCATGGAACCGCTGACAAGCTGGTGCCTTACAAACAGTTCCGATACAATAAGTCTGGCTTGTACGGAAGCGGTTACATAGCAAGGAAATTCAAGAAATCCGGTTTTGAATATGTAATGTGTCATTTCACCAACCATGGGCATGAAGTGGCGGGATATATGACAAAAACCACCGACCTGCAGTTCGAATTCCTCGAAAGCTGCGTTGCCGGTGGCAAATTCAAATCCAAAGAAATCGTTCGCTGACCCCTGTTATTTCAATACAAGTTCCACAGGGCAGTGGTCCGATCCGAATATTTCAGTATGAATGGCTGCGGATTCAAGCCTGTCTTTCATGTCTTCAGTGACAAGGAAATAATCTATACGCCAGCCCGAATTCCTTTCACGCGCCCTGAAACGATATGACCACCAGGAATATATGTCCTTCTGGTCAGGGTTGAAATATCTGAATGTGTCAATGAACCCTGCCCCGAGAAGGTCTGTGAATTTTCCTCTTTCCTGATCCGTGAATCCGGCATTGTTGTGGTTTGAAGAAGGGTTCTTCAGGTCTATTTCCTTATGTGCCACATTCATGTCACCGCAAACGACCACACCTTTGCCTTTTTCATGCAGGCCAAGCAGGTAAGCACGGAAGGCATCTTCCCATACCATCCTGTAATCCAAGCGTTTAAGCTCATCCTGTGAATTGGGAACATAGACGCAGACCAGAAAGAAATCCTGCATTTCAAGAGTGATTACGCGTCCTTCGGTATCATGCTCCTCCATGCCGATGCCATAGCTCACCGAAAGCGGCTCATGCTTTGTATAGACAGCTGTTCCGGAATAACCTTTCCTCTGTGCGAAATTCCAATAAGATTTATATCCGGGAAACTCAAGTTCCAATTGACCGGCTTGCATTTTGGTTTCCTGAAGACAGAAAAAGTCTGCATCCAGAGCGGCAAAGATTTCAGAGAAACCTTTGCCATTGACAGCACGAAGGCCGTTCACATTCCACGATACAAGTTTCATCATATTATTCAATTGTCCACTCTGCCCCATCCTTGGTATCTTTGATACGGATGCCCAGGCTCATAAGTTCATCCCTGATACGGTCGCTGGTTGCCCAGTCCTTGGCGGCCTTGGCGGCTTTGCGCTGTTCGATGATCATCTGCATCAGGCCCTCGATGGTCTTCATCGCCTTGCCACCCTCCTCTTCGTCACGCAGTCCGAGAACGCCATAGACGATATTGTCGAATAGGTCAACAAGTGCTTGATAGTCAACCTTTGACAACTTCAGTTTCTTATCTTTGGCTGTATTGATCATGCGAACGGCATCAAAGATGCATGAAAGAGCGACTGGAGTATTGAGATCGTCGCAAAGAGCCGAATATGTATTCTCGACAAGCTCTGCAATCTCTTTGTTGTCAGTTTTCACACTGCCCTGTTCAGGAGCAACGGAGGCGAGGAATTCTCCGTAGCCCAGCTGATACGGCTTGCTGCCCCCGGTGCCCTCGGAAGAAGATGACACGCCTGCTGCAGATGCAAGTTCGCGCAAGTCCTTGCCTGCCTGAAGTACCCTCTTGAGGCCTTTTTCAGCTGCCTGAAGTGCCTCGTTGCTGAAATCAAGGGTGCCTCTGTAATGTGCCTGAAGTATGAAGAAACGCACCGTCATCGGGCTGTATGCCTGCTCAAGCTTTTCATGTGTTCCTGCAAAAAGCTCAGGAAGGGTGATAAAGTTGCCCAAAGACTTGCCCATCTTTTTGCCATTGATGGTAATCATGTTGTTATGCATCCAGTAGCGT
>JBJFDE010000224.1:0-6868 GCA_051889855.1 Candidatus Cryptobacteroides sp.
AGTGTGAAAAGAATGGCGGATACCTCATTGGTGTACGAACCCATACTGGAAAAATACGGTTACTCTTCTGCTGATTACAGGAAGAGTGTTGAAACATATATGGATGATCCTGAACGTTATTCCAGAATATTGAGGACAACTGCCGAGATACTGGACAAACGCATCAAGGAACTCCAACAGCTGAAAATTGACCTTTACAAGTCTGCATTCAAGATTACGACAAACTTCAAGGCTGAAGACTATTTCCCATTCTTGTCAGTCGAACCGTACATACACTATTATGACAGTGTGTCCGTGGCATGGGATTCCAACGGATTCTATAGAATGGTCTATATAGAAAATCTTGACTCTCTGGCAGTTGCAGACAGTCTTGCCAGAGCGGACAGCCTTGCGGTGATTGATTCTCTGGCAGTCCGTGCAGACAGTCTTGCCCAAATAGACAGTCTCGCTAAAATAGACAGTCTCGTCAGAATAGACAGCCTCTCAAAAACTGTCAGAGATAAAAAACCGGGCAGGAAAGTTCCGGCAGCCTCCGGTAATATCATGGCTGTAAAAGGTGATACGACAGTAGTTGACAAGGAAGAAAGATCAAGAGGGAAATCATGGCTCAAACAAAAAGAATAAATGCAGCTTATGTCTATACCCTGGAAGGTGAAGGCATCATAAGGAATGGTTATGTGGAATATGATCCTTCTGACGGGAGGATTGTAAAGACTGGAAAGTGCTCCCATACAGACCAGATTCTGAATGTCGCGCTTGTTCCGGGCTTTGTCAATTCGCATTGTCACAGTGAGCTGTCGCATCTTCAAGGCAAATTTTACAAAGGCAGTGGAATGGCAGGATTCATCGACCAGATCAATGCTTTGAGAGATTGGGCCGGGAATGATGTCAAGGCTGAACTTGTGAAGAAATGGATGGACAAAATGTGGGATGACGGAGTTTCTGCGATGGCAGACATCAGCAATGATGAATCTTCGTTCAAAGTCAAGGCCAGGCATAAGATGTACACCAGAACATTTCTGGAAGTATTCGGGACAGAACCGGAGCAGTGCCCTCAGGTGATGGTAGATGTCAGAAAACTAAACGAACTGGCTGATGCTGAGGGTATTGACGCAGCTCCGACTCCACATTCATGTTACACCATGAGCCCTGAATTGCTCAGCGCATCAGCAGGAGCAGGAATGGAGAAAGGTTTTCTTTCATACCATTCACAGGAAAGCCGGCAGGAGGAAGATCTGATAAGGAAAGGCACGGGCGAAATGTACGAGAACAGGAAGCAGGCAGGAATGAGCACTCCTCCTGTTACCGGAGGCTCATCTTTGGAATATTTCATCGATACACTTGGCCGGGTGGCTCCGGCTCCTTATAAGGCAAATGTGCTGCTTGTCCATAATGTATGTCTGACTCAAAGCGATATCGATGCCGCGAAAAAAGCATTCGAGCATGTGTATTTTGCATTATGCCCTTTGTCCAATATATTTATTCACAATACATTGCCTCCTGTGGAGCTTATGTGGAAGAACGGACTGGACATCACTGTCGGTACAGATTCCCTGTCAAGCAATGATGATCTGGACATGATTTCCGAACTGTCATGCCTGCACGAAAATTTCCCTGCCGTACCTATGGTTGAAATATTCAGATGGGCTTCGCTCAACGGCGCAAGGTTTTTGAAGAAGGATGATAGCCTTGGCAGTTTTGCTGAAGGCAAGCGCCCCGGTATCGTTATGGTTGACGGAATAACTGAGGACGGCTGCATTACTTCCTCAAGCCGTTCAAAGAGATTGATTTGACAATGCTTCATTTTGATAATATAGTATTTGGCCCCATAAAGAGCAGAAGGCTGGGTAATTCGCTGGGAATGAACATACTCCCGTCGAAAGGAAAGACATGCAACTTTGATTGTGTCTATTGCGAATGCGGATGGAACAAAGATGGAGCCGTAAGCGGGAGGACGTTCCCGACCGGGAAGGAGGTGGAAGAGGCTCTGGAATCATATTTTTCCCGGCTCTGTGCGGAAGGTACACCGATCGATTCAATAACAATGTCCGGGAATGGAGAACCTACCCTGAATCCGGATTTCCCGTATATCGTGGATGCGACAATCCGCCTGAGAGACAAATATTTCCCCGATGCCAAGGTGTCTGTCCTTTCCAATGCGACCATGTTGGGCCGCCCCGGGGTGTCGGAGGCGCTGAAAAAAATAGACAATCCGATTCTGAAAATCGATGCGTCTTCCGATGAATTGGTGGGAATGATCAACCGTCCGAGTGGTCATTATGCTCTGTCTGAGGTAGTTGACGGTCTTTGCCAATTCGAGGGGAACTTCATTCTTCAGACCATGTTCCTGAAATCACCGGACTTCAATACGGCGGGTAAGGATGCACTCGAGGCTTGGTATGAGATTGTGCGTAAAGTGAATCCGAGAGAGATAATGGTCTATACTATCGATCGTGAGACACCTGACAAGCGTTTGTCGAAGTGCACGGTTGAACAAATGCAGGAGTATGTTGCGCCACTTGTGGCAGAAGGTTACATAATACAGATAAGAGGCTGATGAGAGTAGTTATTCAAAGAGTTTCCAAGGCGAGTGTTGACATTCCGGATGAGAATTATTCAGCTCAGATCGGAAAAGGACTGCTTGTGCTGGCGGCATTTGAAGATGCTGATACAGAAGAAGATCTGGATTGGACTGCACGCAAGATAGCAGGAATGAGGATATTTGACGATTCTCAAGGTGTTATGAACCTCTCTGTCAAGGATGTTGAGGGAGAGATAATGGTGGTGAGCCAGTTTACATTGTTCGCTTCAACTGCAAGGGGAAACAGACCTTCATATATAAAGGCAGCTAAACCGGATGTTTCAATCCCATTGTACGAACATTTTCTTGAGCTTGTTTCAGCGCAGCTTGGCAAGGAAGTCGCCCATGGAATCTTCGGTGCAGACATGAAGGTTTCACTTCTGAATGACGGACCGGTGACTATAATAATGGACTCCAAAATGAAGTTTTGAGTCTGAATGAATATAAATTTTGTAATATGAGCGTTTATTTGAATAAATATGGCTACACTCCTGACATGGAGGCCATTGAAAGTTCTTTGGAAAAAATAGCTTCCAACCTTTCCAACACTGCAAGCGAAAAGGTGTACAAGACATGCTTTTCCATGATGGACCTTACTACACTGAAAACAAATGACACTCCTGCTTCAGTAACAAAACTGGTTGAGAAGGTCAATACCTTCAGTGAATTCTATCCTGACTGGCCGTTGCCGGCTTCAATCTGTGTGTATCCGAATTTTGCCTCTGTCGTGGCAGGTGCCAGGAAAAATGCAGATGTACATGTGACCGTAGTTTCAGCATGCTTCCCATCTTCACAGAGTTTTCTTGAGGTTAAACTTAAAGAATGTGAAATGGCAGTCCTGCAGGGTGCCGATGAAGTTGATATAGTGCTGGCCCTCAATTCTTTCCTTTCAGGTGATTATGAAAAGGCAGCAGAGGAGATCAGACAGGTTCGCAGGTGCATAGACGCAGCTGCCGCAAGCCAGGGACGTGAAGTTCACCTGAAAGTGATTCTTGAAACCGGACTTCTCAAGAAACCTGAGTATATTGCCGAGGCTTCATTCCTTGCAATGGAGGCCGGAGCAGATTTCATCAAGACCTCAACCGGCAAGGTTGATGTCAATGCAACACCGGTCGCTGCCTGGATAATGTGTGAGTGCATTCAGAAATACTATCAGAAGACAGGCAAGAAAATCGGATTCAAACCTGCCGGCGGCATTTCTTCAGCTGCTGATGCTCTCTGTTATTACTCGATTGTCCTGACCGTACTCGGACAGGAATGGATTGACAAGAACCTTTTCAGATTCGGTGTAAGCCGTGTGGCAAACAGCATCCTTTCAGCCGTAAAACAGGAAACTGTGACGTTCTTTTAGAAAATTTTGTTTGATTTTGTAACAAAATTGAACAAAATTTTAGAAAAAAAAGGCCTTAGACATGTGTCTGAGGCCTTTTTTGGTCGTTATCCGTGTAATTTTTCGGTACACGGATATTACCCGGTAATTTTGCCTCCGTAATTAAAACATATTGATATGAGAGGCATTTTTAAAGTATCGCTGGTGACATTGATATTCGTGTCATGCAGCAAAACAGGGATCTCTCCGGATATCGGGATCAACTATGAGTACGGAAGAAACATCCCTCATGACCAGATAGTTCTTGGTGAGCGTCTGGAGAATCCGTACACGACTGAGAACATGACCAAAGCCTTGGCTTCACTCTATCCGACCAAGGCAGACCGTGTCGAAGTGAAAGCCACCGATTATTATGTGAGGTTCCTTCCTAAAAGTGACCAGCAATACAAGATGCTGGAAGAAATGGGCATAGTCATGCTTGACCATCCAATGGACTATTCAATCAAAGTGGAAGGTGACTGGTATCATGATCCGGAAATCCCAGAAGGAGAGGTGACATGGCAATATGCCGTAGTCCCATGTGACTTCCAATTCCCGGACATCAGATACGAAATACTGGATGCATGTTTCATCTCGGAAAACTCCCGGGATACCAAAGCTGACGGAATTGACTGGGAGGAAGTGGAAAGGGAGGCATACAGGCTTACCGGAAATGCTGACCGTCTGTCGGATGCCCCTGGCACCAAGGCAAAGAAGGACAAGACCAAGCCTTCAGGAAGGATAACGATTGTGGATGAGCACAGCCTTGGGGGCAAACCTTTTGGAGTCGCAGGTGTGAAGGTATCATGCAATACTTTTGTCAAATTCGCCGAAGCATATACGGACAGGGACGGCTATTACAGCATGCAGAAGAGCTTTGCGGCAGACTTGAGGTACAGGCTCATATTCAAGAATGAGAAAGGCTTTGCGCTGGGCTTCAACCTGATTCTTGTCCCGGGCTCGATATCCACTCTTGGAAAATCAGGACCTGAAGGCATAGACATGACAGTCACCAAAGACTCTGAAGCCAAATTGTTCGAACGCTGTGCAGTCAACAACGCAGCATACGACTATTATTCAAGATGCTCGGAAGAGGATCTCGGCATTGATGAGCCTTCATCAGGTGTACGAATCTGGCTTCTCAATGGTATGGAAGCCAGCAGCGCCCCAATGCTGCATCACGGAGCCATAATAAGAAGCGGACTGTTTGCATCGTTCCTTGGAAAATATGCTCCTCTTATCGAAGCCTTTCTGCCGGATCTTACAATCGGAACAAAAGGACGTGACGAGTACAGGGAGATATATTCGGTGACAACTCACGAACTTGCCCATGCCAGCCATTTCAGACGGGTCGGGACTGAATTCTGGAACGAATACATTTATTATATAATCGAGTCATACCTCAAGTCAGGTGGTATGACCTATGGGGACGGAACTGCCAATGGAGCAGGATATTGCGAGATTGGAGAAATGTGGGCATACTATCTCCAGAGCAAGATGTTCAAGGACCGTTACGGCGGATCTTTCCCTTCATTCGGAAACTCATTCTGGTTCTATCCTCAAATATTCCGATATCTCGATGAAAGGGGATTGTCAGCATCGGAAATTTTCAATGTCCTGAAACCGGAAGTCGTCTCTAAAGAGATTCTGAAGACAAGCCTTATGGCTGAATATCCGGCCAAGAGAAATGAAATAGAACAAGTATTCGGAAGGTATGGAAACTAATCGAATCACAAGATATGTATTCCTGACTGTAATCTCCATCTTCCTGATTGCCGAATGGTCTGCGCACGCCAAAAAATTCAGTCTCTCAACAAATCTGCTGGGATATGCTGAACTCGGTACTCTGAATATGGACGCATCATATGCAGTGGCAAGAAGATGGAGTGTTACAGCCGGAATACGATATAATCCCTTCACATTCAAATCCGGTACTGCAGACCAGTTCCAGTACAGACAGCAATCATATTCGGTCGGAGCCAGGCTATGGCCCTGGCATATCTGGTCAGGCTGGTGGTTTGCGGGAAAAATAAGATATCAGGAATATAACATGGGAGGTATTTTGTCCGACCAGACTGAGGAAGGTGACAGAATAGGAGCCGGACTGTACGCGGGATATACCCACATGCTGACTCCATGGCTTAACCTCGAATTCGGTCTCGGATTCTGGGGAGGCGGTGCCCGATATACCAAATACTCCTGTCCGACATGTGGATGGACTTTGGAGAGCGGACGTAAATACTTTCTTCTGCCGGATGATTTTGTAATCTCACTGGTCTATGTTTTCTAATTGTAAATATCTGATATTGATAGCTTTGATGGCTGCATCATGTTCCTCGACATATAGGATGGATGGCATAAGGAAAGGAAAAGTTTCCATGGGCTTGTCCGTACCTCAGGATATGCAGCCCAAGCATGACACCGTCGAGAGCATCAAAGTGGACAGCATCAAAGGAACAATGTCAGATGGTCCGATCATCATGAATGCAATCCGCGATACTGATACAGGAGAAATGGTGGCGACAGATGTCATCAGTGCTTCGAAGGTTACAGCACGTTTCAGAAATGTAGCTGAAAGGCTGGGCTATGTTTCCATCGAATTTGATATATCGGTTCCTCCCGGCATGTCGGATTCCAATTGGAAACTGAAGATATTCCCTGTCATGATGATAGCCTCGGATACCACTGTGCTTGACCCATTGTTCATAACTGGAAAAAACTATCGGGCCAGGCAGATGAAAGGATATCAGAGATACCGCAATTTCATAGCGTCCATAATTACTGATACTACGGATTTCATCCGTGTGGCACAGCTGGAAATCTTCCTGAAAAGGAATTTTCCCCAGACCTACAAGATGAAAACTGACTCATCATTTGTCAGTGAACCTCAGGCCATGGATCTGTTCGGAGTCACTCAG